>DATNQC010000376.1:0-2012 GCA_036702885.1 Oculatellaceae cyanobacterium
CCCAAAACGTGTGCAGCGTGTGCGTTATCCGCGCTGAGTTTGTAGAAACGCTCCAAAATAAAATAGCCGGCAACACACTGACGTATTCAGATTTTCAGGAAAGTGGGAATTAAATTTTTTCCGGCGCCGACCGAATACCCCTCTAGTAGGATTGAGGAGTCGCTATGTCTGCCGGACAGACCGAATCACACAAAGCAGGCAAGGAAAATGCGTTAGCGGTCGAAGTGGTCATCCTGACCACGGATCACGAAATCCACGGCCTGATTTACGTGTCGCGCAATGCCCGAGAAGATCGAAGAATCAGCGATCTGCTGAACAACCCCAACCGGCGCTTCCTGGCCGTTACGGACGCCAAACTCATCAATCGCCACGGTCCTAGCACCCCCCGGCTTTACAGTTTCCTGCAGCTTCATATCGACAACATTATCATGATTCACCCCACCACCCAGGCGGTAATGCGCCACGGGCTTGATTCCGTCAAGGAGGAAGTCGCCCGTTTCGACGATTTGCGCGCCAAATTCAAGCGCATTGCCACCAACTAAAACGCGTATCCGCATGAAAAAGGGTGAATCGACCATTTAGCCTTCTGAAAATGTCGTTTCAAGGGAAAAGCTGCGCATGCGAGGCGTTTACAAGGCGTAAATGACGAAGTCGAGCCGCGCATTGACGCAGAAAATGCATCTTAGGAAGCTAAATGGCGATTCACCCAAGGACGGGTGCGAATCCCGAACCCTTGTGCTACACTGAACGCGTTATGAAAGCATTAAATTTCCAAGACCTCATCGCCAAACTAAACCATTACTGGGCTGAACAAGGCTGTGTCATCCAGTTTCCCTACGATATGGAAAAAGGCGCCAGCACCATGAACCCCGCTACCTTCCTGCGGGTATTGGGACCGGAGCCCTGGAACGTCGCCAACGCCGATCCCTGTCGCCGTCCCACCGATGGCCGCTACGGGGAAAACCCCAACCGGCTTCAGCACTACTTCCAGTATCAGGTCATCATGAAGCCATCCCCGGACAACATCCAGGACTTGTACCTCAAGAGTCTGGAAGAGCTGGGCATCCGCATTGCGGACCATGACATCCGCTTTGTGGAAGACAACTGGGAATCCCCCACATTGGGCGCCTGGGGTGTCGGCTGGGAAGTTTGGCTGGATGGTATGGAAATTACACAGTTCACCTACTTCCAGCAGGCTGGCGGATTGGATATTCACCCTACCGCCGTGGAAATCACCTACGGTTGCGAGCGGATCGCCATGTATCTACAGGATGTGGACAGCGTCTACAAGCTGAAATGGAATGACACGCTGACCTACGGCGATATTTATCTGCAAAACGAAAAAGAGCAGTCAAAATACAACTTTGAAGTATCGAACCCACAAATGCTGATGCAGTTGTTCGATGCCTACCGCGGGGAAGTGGAAAGCGCCCTGTCTCACGATTTGGTGCTGCCCGCTTACGACTACGTGCTGAAGTGCTCGCATGCCTTCAACCTGCTGGATGCCCGCGGCGTCATCAGCAAGGACGAGCGGACCAATTACATTCTACGCATCCGCCGGTTGGCAGAGCAGGTGGCTAAGCGCTACGTGCAGCAACGCGAAGCGCTGGGCTTTCCACTGTTGAAGCAATCGCAGTCCACCTCGAAATAAGGCCTTGCCGGCTTGATTCTTGCCTGATTCGTGGGCTTAGGCTGTTTTGTCGATTGCTGTGGTCTGAGTGCGGGATTCGGATTTGGTCGTCACGCCGTTCACCGCGACATCACTAAAGAAGAGATCGTTGAACGCTTCGCCCAAGTGTCCCATCCCCACAAAGAAGGGGTTGCGGCTATTGGCCATGCCCAGTGCCGCCATCGGCGCACCAATCAATGGCGCTTTCCCGCGGAGGTCATCCCGGTTGAGGGCAATGGCAAACGGCGCAAGGTTGGCAATGGCCATCCCGATAAATTTCAAGGCCACCACCGGAAATTTTTCACCAATCTTGGGATTGTGGCGGGTCAGCAGCAAAATCGGC
>DATNQC010000099.1:0-2330 GCA_036702885.1 Oculatellaceae cyanobacterium
GCTCTCCCCTGGCCATAGATTTAAGCCATCATCCAATCACAGGCAATTCCTGAGAGGATATCGTTTTTATTTACATATCAAACTTATATCCAAGAGAGTGCTAGCTTACAACAGAGGTCTTTTTCAATGCGTTTTTCCGCACCTCCCCGTCTTGTCATCCACGTTAGCATTATCACCGGGTTTGCCGCATTATGGCTTTTCACCACGCAATCCGCCTTTGGGCAAAATGCCAGCTTTTTCCCACCTGAGTCCTTCATTCCGACTGAAACCACACTGCCCAATGACAAGCTGAACTTTGACGACGATAGTCAGGAATCCTGCTGTACCAAAGATTACACCCCGGATGGAAAACCCATCGAAAGAAAATCCAACGCCTCAGCGCCCAGTGCACCGGAAAATCCGGCCAGTGTTCGTTTGACAGACTTTGAACGAGCCAATCCTCGTTACGTGGAAAACTCGACACCGGCTTATCTCGTATCTTGTGATCGCTTTGCCGATTTCCCGGAAAACGCATCTATCTTCAACCAGTTCCCAATGGCTGGCGCAATTGATACATCCCAGAACCTGCCCATTGTTTCCTACAGCACCAATGTATCCACGCGGGTCGGGGCTGATTTCTTCACAGATCCCAAATCCTCCAACACCAGCGATTTCCATATTGAAACCGCCGGCGGCGGCAGCCTTGTCCGCCTGCAGGACGTCAACAGTTTCTCCGTCTGTATGGCACGGGGCAGCAACATTGCCATGCTTGCTAACGCCGACAATGGCTCCATCATCACCTACAACGGCAACGATCGCATCTATTTAGCCGGCGACAACACCAATATGTTCACCCGCACCGGCTCTGGCGAAGATATTATCGAAATCCATCTCACACGAGAAATCGCCAACGGTAATCTTCAGGCGTTCAATATCTACAAAACCGCCATCAGTGGCGGCACAGGCAGGGATGAACTCATTATCCGCAATGCACCGCCCGGCACTAAATGGTGCCACATCGGCAGCTACCAGCTCTACGGTGAAACCTTCCATGTGGTGGAAATTGCCCTGCCGCCTAGCGTCACCCAAGGTCCACGCCGACAACGCATTAACATCGGCAGTTCAATTGAAACGGTCAGCATTAAGGGTAAACAATACTATCTTCAGGACTTCCTAACTCACGGCAGCCCCATCGATGCAGTTGCTCAGTCCATTCCCCTGGATGCACCCTTACCACGACGCTAAACAAGGCACATCTTAATCCTCTCAGCCCCAATCGGTTGGGAGGATTTATTGTGTTTGACTTGAACTAATCAGCGCTTGTCGCGCATCCAGAGCCAGTGCTTGCGCCGCCTGCGGCGTTGAGGCCAGGGCCGTTAAATGTCCCATCTTCCGCCCTGCGCGCGCTTCCGCTTTACCATAGAGGTGTATGTGAATATCCGGAAATCGCAAAGCAGCAGACCAATTGGGCAGATTTGGGGTCCAGAGCTCTCCCAGCAAATTGGCCATGGCGGCGGCAGAACGCAACGTGACATCCCCAAGCGGCAGGCCGCTAACCGCACGAAGCTGCTGCTCAAACTGACTGCAAACAGCGGCTTCAATAGTGTAATGCCCTGAATTATGCGGACGGGGGGCCAATTCATTAATTAGCAGACGGCCATCCTGGTCAATAAAGAACTCCACACACAGGACGCCCCGCATATTCAGCCGCTCCATAATGTCGCGGGCAATCGCCAGCGCTTTATTCTCCGTTCCTTCGTCAATTTGCGCAGGCGCAATGGTCAAATCCAGAATATGATTGCGATGCGTATTCTCCACCGGGCGATAGGCGGCAAATTGCCTGCCATCCACTCTTGCTGCAACAACAGAAATTTCTTTACTCAGATGGATGAAGGCTTCCAGAATGCAGATCGGCTCATTGAACGTGCGATAGGCATTGAGAGCTTCTTCCACCGTGTGAACCTTGACTTGTCCCTTGCCGTCATAACCAAATCCGGCGGTTTTCAGGACAGCGGGAATGCCTAAGTCCTCCAATGCCGCCAGTAGGTCATCTTCGTCGTAAATCTCCCGGAAAGGGACGACCGGCAAGCCACAGTCCTGCAAAAAAGTTTTCTCCCGCGCCCGATTCTGCGTAACATACAGCACATGCGGCTGTGGATAGACAGGCCCCCATTGCTCCAGCGTCTTCAGCGCTGAGACAGGGATATTCTCAAACTCGATAGTAACGACATCCACCGCCTCGGCAAAGCGCGCCAATGCCGCCTCGTCATCGTATGCGGCTACAAACTCACGATCGGCAATCTGTCCAGCCGGGGATTTCGCATCAGGGGAATACACCACAACCCCATAAC
>DATNQC010000100.1:0-3030 GCA_036702885.1 Oculatellaceae cyanobacterium
ATATGGGCGCATTCCAATGGCAGGCATTCCGGTCAAAGCGGCGGATGCGTATCTGGGGAAATTATTGGCCCAGAACTTTAAAGTGGCCATCTGCGAGCAGATGGAAGACCCCTCGCAGGCAAAGGGCTTGGTGCGGCGACAAGTGGTCCGGGTGCTTTCGCGAGGAACGGTCACGGAGCAGTCGCAACTCAAAGCGGATGAAAACAACTTTTTGGCCGCCATTGTGATTCAGGATAAGAACCGCTGTGGTTTGGCCTATTGCGATATTACCACCGGGCAGTTTTTGGTGACGGAATTGACGTATCTGGAGCTGCTTTCCGAGCTGGATCGGATTCGTCCTGCGGAAATTCTGGTGCGGGGGAAAAAGCGCAAGGCGGTCTCCGTTCAGGAGTTGGATGAATTCATTCCGGATGTGCCGACGGAAATTTCAACGCAATTCCAGTGTACGCCGGTTCCGGATAGCGCCTTTGTGGTGGCCGATACGCAGCAGATCCTGATGAGCCTTTTGCGGGTCAGCACCCTGGAAGGCTTTGGTCTGCATGAAATGCCGCTGGCTTTGCAGGCTGCCGGGGTGATTGGCTCATATTTGAGCACCCACTTTATTGATGAAAAGCCGGTGTTGAACGGTATTCAAAATTATTCGCTAAGCCGGACGGTGACGATGAACACCACGGCGCGCCGCAATCTGGAACTTCACGCCACCGTGCGAAATCAACAGGTTGAAGGGAGTCTGTTCTGGGTGTTGAATCAGACCTGCACCAGCATGGGCGCGCGTCTGCTTCGTCAATGGGTGAGTCAGCCGTTGACGCATTTGCCCGAAATTCAGGCGCGGTTGGATGGTGTTGAGGAATTGGTGAAAAATCCCGGTATCCGGGAATCGATTCGTCGGATTTTGCCGGATGTGTACGATATCGAGCGGCTTAGCACCAAGTTGGCGAATCTGACTGCGCAGCCTCGGGATTTGATTGCGCTAAAGCACTCCATTGCCCGGATGCCTGAGCTTTCCAATCTGCTGAAGCCGATGGAAACTTTTTATCTGGCGCGGATGCAGGAATTTCCACCGGAATTATTCAAGGCCATGGCAATGATTGATCAGGCCATTGATGATACGCCAGCGCTGAACTTGAAGGAAGGCGGCATTATCAAGACCGGCTTTCATGCGGAACTGGACCAAATGCGGAATCTGGTCCGCAACCATGAAATCTGGTTGCGGGATTATGAGGCTCAGGAGCGGGAAAGAACGGGAATCAAAAACCTGAAAGTTTCCTTTAACAGCGCATTTGGTTACTTTATTGAAGTCACGCGCGCCAATAGCGGGAATGTTCCGCCGGATTACCATCGCAAGCAAACGCTGACCAATGCCGAGCGCTACACCACGGATGTTCTGAAAGCGCATGAAGCGCAGGTATTGGATGCGCAGAGCCGTCAGTATGAACTGGAATACAACCTGTTTATTGAACTGCGGCAAAAACTGCTGGTTTACGCACCGGTGTTGGCCGATTGCGCCCAACGGGTCGCCGTGCTGGATGTATTGCAATCACTGGCAACGGTTGCGGTAGAGCAGAACTATGTAAGGCCCATTGTGGATGAGTCTTATGAAATCAACTTGCAGCAAAGCCGCCATCCTGTGGTGGAAAAAATGCTCCCGCTGGGGCGTTTTGTACCTAATAACGTGGTGTTGTCCGCCAATCCCAAGGAATATAAAATCCCCCAGCTGATGATTATTACCGGCCCCAATATGGCTGGTAAGTCCACCTACATGCGGCAAGTGGCTTTGATTGTATTGATGGCCCAGATGGGATCATTTGTACCGGCTTCCTATGCCCGGATTGGTCTGGTGGATGGCATTTATACCCGTGTGGGGGCGGTGGATGATCTGGCAAGTGGGCAATCCACCTTTATGGTGGAAATGAACGAAACGGCCCAGATTCTGAACGGGGCGACCCGCCGGAGTCTGGTGATCCTGGATGAAGTGGGGCGTGGCACCAGCACCTACGATGGTGTTTCCATAGCTTGGGCTGTTGCGGAGTATCTGGTAAACAAAATCGAATGCCGGACGCTGTTTGCAACGCACTACCATGAGATGAATACGCTGGAGCAGACCAATCTGAAAATCGCCAATTACCGTGTTTGTGTTACGGAAAAGAACGGAGAGGTGGAGTTCCTTCATACTGTGGAACCCGGTGCCGCCCAAAAAAGCTATGGCATTCAGGTAGCACGGATGGCAGGCATTCCTGCATCCGTCATCCAAAAGGCGGAAGCCTTGTTGAGCCAGATGCAAAAGAAAGAACTCGCAGCCGTGGAGACCCGGCGTCGCGCCTTGGAAGAGCCGCTTGAAGCGCCGCAACTTTCTCTATTTTGATTGAGAATGGCGATTAATTTTCTTGAGCCTTTGTCTTTCCTACGTTGAAGGTTGCTATGGCCACTTCTCCCGATTGTTGTGCTTCACGTAGAGCGATCTTAGCCTCTCGAATGACCTCTAGCAATCCGGCTAAGCGGTTCTCTACTTCGGCTTTTTCCTTTTCTGTCAGCACACCGCTTTCCAAAGCTTGTTGAAGTTCTAGACGTTCTTGCTGGCTTGTCTGTAGTATGTGTTTTACTACTTGGTATTGCCTCAAGAAAACAGAATCTGGTGGTGGCGCCAGTTTCACAGTAGTGAGCTCGGTTAAAGCATCTATTTCACGCAGAATTTGCGTCCTTTCCGCATCGGACAGATTAGGTTGTCCTAGCTTGGTCCTAAGTTCTGCTATTTTTTTGTTGATTTCATCGAATATGTCTGACTGTCTGTCAAAGTCATCATGCCCAGATGATGTGGTGTTACCAAAGAATGGTTTTGGCGTGGTAGGGGCTGGAGTTCTTTGTGTAAAAGGTGATTGAAAAGAAAATGATGCGTTGTGAATGCTGAGCATGTAAGCATCCTTTTAGAGATGGGTTCAATGAGGTTTATAGGGGCCAGGTTTGACATGTTTAAATCCATGCAGACTCATTTATTGCTTAGGTAGTCTGCGCAAGAGAGGCAGCATGGAGAGA
>DATNQC010000108.1:0-4515 GCA_036702885.1 Oculatellaceae cyanobacterium
ATGGACTGCCAGCCTTCGAGATGCAAGTTCTTGTCCGGATTCACAGAACGCGCCGTTTCTCCGGCGTGGATGGTAATCCCCAGGCGCTTGTTGGGCGGCGCACTGGCGTTATAGTCCCGAATAATCTTAAAGGCTTCTTCAAATTCGGTCACCGGGTTATGCGCTTCATCTCCCGCCAGATCCACGCCCACAATGTTATATTTGCCTTCTTTCTTGAGACGAACGACTTCACGAGCCAAAGCTTTAGCCCTCTCCACCTTCATTTCGGGCGGATCGTTCGGATTTCGATTTTGTCGTTCAAAAAGAACAATCAGGCCGTAGTCGAACTTAAGCAAACGCTGCGCCAGATATTCCTTAGCATCTTCAAAGCCGGCAGATACGGCGGACAGGGTTTCTTCCATATCCACACCGTTATTACCACCTAAGCCGTTTCCAACAATACTGACTCGATATTCCGCATAACGAACCCTCTCCAGTGCAACCTCTTTGGCATACATGTTGGCCAGCAGATAGGCAGCCGAAGGATTCCGGTTGAAACGGTTCATTTTACCCGTGGTTGATAGGTATTCTTTCAGGGCAACGTCTTTGATCTTCTCTATGTACTGTTCATCAAAGCTGGTTGCCTGCTTGTGTGGCTTCGTCTGGTCTGCCGTCGTTTCGGCCAGCTCCCGGTTGGGAATAAGGCCATGCTGTTTATCAGAACTTGACGCAATCCGAAGGTACTCGCGCATATTATCCCGGGTGAGCACCTTTTCCATAATAGTGGATAACTCCTTTGGAGGAAGAAGTTTACCGTGTTTATCCACCAGGGAAATGCGCTCCACAGTGCCGTCCGGGTGATAAATCGGGAGCGATTTGTCTTTACCCAGGTAGTCCAGGATGGTTCCGTCCATAATGGCCCGACGGTAGGAGTAGATCATAAACTCCACACTGGTGGAACCGCCTTGGTGAACGTGCAGCTCCGTTTTCGGGATACGTGAGATGAGTTTGTAAATATCGTTATCAATTCGGCCAGTAATGGGATCAACATAAACACGCGCGTTGGACGGGTTTCGTACTCCGAAAAGAGGCGTTGCGTGTGTGGGTGTTGGTTTGTTGATGAGTGAGGGGGATGAAAAGCCAGTCTTCCACTGAGAGGGACGCTCATCAGCGGTCAAAGGGGAGATCATTCGGGGGATTCCTTTGTTGGATCTTGTCGACTCTGTATTAAAGGAGAAACCGGATCGGAATTTGCTCAGTGTGGTTCGTTACTTCGCATGATTTTGCGAACATGATGAAAACAGACTGATATCAAAGTCAATGCCTGTTGCTTTTGCCGCTTTTGTGTTTTATTGGATTGCTAATCAGCCGGGAGCTGTCACTTCTCCCCTCTGCTCCTTGATAATCCGGTGAAATAGGAACTTTGCATTATGAATGCCCGACGCGCTGCTCGTGAACTCGCACTCCTCACGCTTTTTCAACTAGACAGACAAGGTGGCGGCCAAATCAAGAAAAGCGATTTGCAAAGAGAATCTCTGCAATCCCTAGCGCTAGCCTCTGTTCGGGCACTATCGGGCGAGGCGGAATTTCAAATCCAAACGGCGGCGTCCGATCTGGCTTCTGTCAGTCGCGCTTTGATTGACTACGAAATCGAACACCCTACCAATCTGGAATCGCCGATTGAAGCGGTTGTAAAACCCGTACCCATCCCCACCACGCGGGACATGGTGGAAAAAATCGAAAAATGCCTTCAGGCAGCGGAATTTTTGCATGAAGCACTCCGGATTCCGGAATTGATTATGCTGTTCCGTCAGGAAGAAGTTCAAGGCTACGCCGTCAAACTGCTGAATCTGGTTGTTGATCACCAGGCGGAGCTGGATGACAGCCTCAACAAGCACCTATCGGATTGGCGCATGGACCGGCTAACGACAATGGATGCTTATGTACTTCGTTTGGCCGCGGCAGAAATGGCCTATGTACCAAATGTGGACTTGAGCGTGTCCATCAACGAGGCTGTGGATCTGGCCAAGCAATTCTCCACCGAGGAAAGCTATCGCCTGGTGAATGGCGTGTTGGGCTCACTGGCTGAAGTTATTTCCCAGGAAACGGGTAAGTCGTTGGCCGGCGTTCAGCGTGAGTCGGCCGTTTCCTAAAGGAGGCGGAAATGGTGTTTAACTGGTTTGGGAAGAAAACACCAACAGCGGAGCCTGCTTCCGCTGCGCAGGATTCCAAAGACCTCAAATCAGCCGCCGCACTGACTGGCCAATCCATCGTCGGCAAAATTCTCGGCATCCTGAAAGATCCCGAAATTACGGACGACACGATTGATCAGATTGAGGAAACCTTGCTTCGGGCGGATGTTGGACTGGAAACCGCAGTTGAAATTACTGACAAACTCCGCCGGCGGAAAGATGAAATCAGGACAAACGCTCGACTAACCGCTTTTTTGAAGGAAGAGTTTTCCGCAGTCCTGACGCCTTTTGAAAATGGGAACCGTCTGCGTTTTGAGCCGGGCAAGATGAACATCTACCTGGTGGTAGGCGTTAACGGCGCGGGAAAAACGACTTTTATCGGGAAACTGGCCAATCGCTTCATCCAGCAAGGGAAAAAAGTGGTCATTGGCGCGGGAGACACCTTTCGAGCCGCGGCGGAAGAACAACTGGAGGTGTGGGCCAACAGAGCCGGTGCGACTTTTGTAGGCGCCGGCAATGCCAAAGACCCGGCAGCCGTGATTTATGACGCATTAAAGCAGGCTCGTGAACTCAACGCGGATGTGGTGTTGCTAGATACCGCCGGACGCTTGCAAAACAAGTTCAACCTGATGGAAGAGCTGAAAAAGGTTCGCAAAGTCATTGACCAGAATCGCCCCGAGGGTTCCGTGCTGGAATCGCTTCTGGTTCTGGACGCCACCACCGGACAAAACGCCTTAAAGCAAGCCAGTGTTTTCCATGAAGCCGTGGAGCTTTCCGGCGTCGTACTGACCAAACTGGACGGCTCTGCCAAAGGCGGTGTGATCCTGAGCATCGCCAAGGAATACAAGCTGCCCGTCAAAATGGTGGGTACCGGCGAAGGCATCAACGATCTCAAGGATTTCAACGCGCGCGATTTCATTGACGCACTCTTTGGGGAATAACGCGACCAAAGGTTTTATCCAATCTGAAAACGGGTTCTGGGATCGGTGCAAAATCACTAAAAACTTCAGATTACGGCACAATCCTGCTACACTTGGTTTGACATAAAATCTTTCAAGTCATCTTTCCGGAAGGCAGCATCCGTCACAAGTCCGGAGATTCTAGGCTCCTCACGATGAGGCCCTCTGGTTTTATGTTGACCCACCTCACTGATTCATCAGGACGATTCTTATGTTTGATCAGCTTTCGGAACGGTTACAAGGCGCTTTCGCTGGCTTGGGCGGCAAAAAGCAGATTACCGAAGAGAATATGGAAGACGCGCTGCGGGAAGTGCGTCGCGCGCTGCTGGAGGCGGACGTCAGCCTACGGGTGATTAAAGCCTTCCTTTCCCGCATCAAGGACCGCGCGATTGGTGAACAAGTCCTGCAAAGCGTGGAACCCGGCCAGCAACTCATCAAGATCGTGCATGATGAGTTGACCGTCCTGCTGGGTGGCGAAAGCAAGGAAATTAACCAGGAAGGCAACCCCAACATTATTGTGCTGTTTGGCTTGCAGGGTTCGGGTAAAACCACCACGGCAGCCAAACTCGCCCTAAAGCTCAAGAAAGAAGGTCGGAATCCATTGCTCGTTGCGGCGGATGTCTACCGCCCGGCTGCCATTCAGCAGCTGATCACGCTGGGCAAGCAGATTGACGTCCCTGTACATACCATTGAAGGTTCCTCGGATGTTCTTGAAATCGCCAAAAGCGGTGTTTCCAAAGCAAAAGCGGAAGGCTATAACACGGTTATTGTGGATACTGCCGGTCGCTTACAAATTGACACCGACATGATGGCCGAACTACTCCTGGTGGAGCGGGTGCTGGAGCCGCACGAAAAGCTGTTGGTCGTGGATGCCATGACCGGTCAGGAAGCGGTCAGCGTAGCAGAAACCTTCAATGAACAACTCGATGTAACCGGCATCGTCATGACCAAGCTGGATGGCGATGCGCGGGGTGGGGCGGCGCTTTCCGTTGTGGAAGTCACCCGGAAGCCCATCAAATTCATCGGCCTCAGTGAAAAGCTAAGCGGCTTGGAGGTGTTCCATCCGGAGCGTATGGCCACCCGCATTTTAGGGATGGGCGACATTATCAGCTTGGTGGAAAAGGCCCAGGAGGCTTTTGACCTGGAAGAAACGCGGCGCATGGAAGAAAAAATGCGCAAGCAGTCTTTCTCCCTGGAAGACTTCATGAAAATTCAAAAGCAAATGAAGATGCTCGGCTCCATGGAGCAGATTTTGGGCATGCTGCCAATTCCGGGGCTGACACGCGAATTGCGGGAAATGATTTCCCACAGCGGTGAATCTCACCTGAAGCGCGTGGAGGCCATGTACAACAGCATGACGCCTGAAGAACGGCAGCATCCAGAAA
>DATNQC010000110.1:0-6750 GCA_036702885.1 Oculatellaceae cyanobacterium
GGCATGCTTTGTCACGGCGAGGCTTGGGACCCTTGCTTCCTGCGCAATGAAAGTCTGCAATGGGAAGGTCCCGCACAATGATTGATCTGCACATGCACACGGTTTTTTCGGACGGTTCCGTCCAACCGGAAGATTTGGTGAAACTGGCGGTAGAACACAAACTGGAAGCCATCGCGATTACGGATCACGATACGACGGAATCATTGCCGTACGCGCAAAAAGCGGCTGCCGAATATGCTGAGCAAGGCTATCCGCTGGAAATCATCCCCGGTATTGAAGTTAATACGGTCTGGAAAGAGAAAGAGATCCACATCCTGGGGTATTACATCGACCCTGGGCATGGTGCGCTTCAGGATATCATCGCGCAACACAGGGCATCCCGGGTGGTTCAGATTCAGGAAATGGCGCATCGGCTCAAGACAAAGGCCAAGCTCAACATCCAATATGAAGATATTGCGGCACTGGCCAGTGAAAGCGGTTCCATTGGCCGACCCCACGTGGCCAAGGCGATTGTGGCCAAGGGCGGCGCGCATAATATCTCGCAAGCCTTCAACAAGTTCCTGAATCCATCTTGCGAGACGTACGTGCGGCGCAAGACCGTTTCTCCGCATGAGGCAGTGGAAGCGATTTACGAAAGCGGCGGCATCGCCGTGATTGCCCACCCCGGCGATATGGAAATGATTCCCGAACTTGCGGAAGATCTGATGAATTACGGGTTGCGCGGTCTGGAAGCCTACCACCGCAGTCATTCCCCCGCGCTGATTGAGTTTCACTGCTCTTTGGCGGAAAAGCTGGGGCTGATTGTGACAGGTGGAACGGACTTCCACGGCACGACGGATGCTTATGCCAAGTCCCTGGAGCGCGTTCACATGCCGCCTTCCGTGTATATCGAGCTTAAAAACGAGCGAAAACGCCTTAAGATGTCCGCGTTCAAGGCTTCTTAACCCTTTAGGCGAAAGCTGGAATCATGGCCATGCGCAGCACGGCTGTGGCGATGGTTAATCTTGCGCGTTATTGGCGGAAACGAAGATTTTATGCCCAAACACCTGTCCCGGTGAGGAAAAGAGGGCATAAATCCCTTCTTCGTTGGGAAATGTCTGGCGGTTAATCGTTGTACTGGCTGGTAACGTTGCTAAATACTGCTCCGCTGCCTGAACGGAATCCAGCACAAGCCACTGCTCGCCGGGTAATCGCTGACGCCAGTCCGGCTCTTTCCATGTATCACCCATTGCGGGAGTCTCCATCCTCATCCACAAGAGTTTTATCGTTTGAACTCTCGCGTATACTGGCAGAAGCACCTTACTTAAAGGTGATTTTTCCTTTCATCATCTTCATGCCGCACTCAAAGGTGATTTCGCCCGGCAGTTGCGGGTTGATTTCCACAATCTGGCTTTCGTTGGCGGGCAGATGCAGGCTGATGTTTTCCGAAGGAATCAGTAAATCCTCGCCGCAACTGTGCGCATTCGGATCTTCTTTACGTAAAAATTCGATGCGAAGAGGCTTTCCAACTTCAGCTTCAATGTGGCTGGGTTTATAGCCATGCTGAACAATCACTTGTACGGTTTGCACGCCATCCGGGCCAACAGTGGCTTTCACCGGGCTTTCGGTACAGCTGCTGAAAATCAGCAGTCCGGCGCTAAAGAGGAAAAAAAGGCCTGCAATGGGGCGTAAACGGTTGGGTCTTTTTCGTCTCATCGCTCAATCCTTTTGGTCGCACCGCAGTGGATGCAGGTGTAATTGGGCTGCCCCCAAGCATCTTCACCTTGATAGCTCATGATTTCGCCACAGCGGCAAACCTCACCTTCAGGCTTTTCCGACAGAACGCTTCCCGCACAGCGTGAATCCATGCATTTGTAGCCATCTTCCACCATAATTGTACGGCCATTGCAGACGGAACAACGTTGCATACGCGCTCATCTCCTATTCAACCAATCGATGTGAAGTGCGTTCACATCAATCTCCACACGGAAACACTGTCTTTGGGGGTAATCCCTATTTTAAACCAGAAAAGCGTTCTGGTTCACACAAAAAGCAAACCTTCAGCCGCACAAAAATAATCGCTCTAGGAAGCTCTACAGTGGTTGATACCGCGCCAAGGCAAATTCCACCCGATTAATTGATGTGCCGGGTGATTTTTTTGATGGCCATTTCCGCGCGCTGGCTGATGGAGGGCTCTCCGTGCGCGCTGGCGGTTTTGAGGGTTTCCAGCACTTCCCGTTGATCCTGCCCGATTTCACCCAGCGCCCAAATGGCAAGCGCCACCAGCTCCAGGTTTTTGTCTGTTTTGACCACGCTGATCAGAGGCGCAATGGCTTCAGCGTAGCGCAGCGTGCCGAGCTGCCAGGCGGCCACGCAGCGGATATCTTCCGCGTTGCTTTTCTGGAGCAGATTAATGAGATGCGGCACCGCTGGGGAACCGAGTTTTCCAATCGCTTCCGCCGCGCTGGCAAACACGCGATTGTCATCGTCCTTGAGCGCTTCTAGGAGTTCGGGCAAACCTTCTTCACGACCCAAAAGCCCTAAGCCCTGGATGGAATAATTCTTGATGGTTTTGTCATCGGCCTGAGCCATTTTTTTAAGCAGATCCAATGCTCGGTCGCCGCCAACCTTGCCAAGCGCCAGGGCGGCTGCGCTGCGGACATCAGGATCTTCATCCGGATCCCGGAGAATATCCTCAAAAACGGTCAAGCACTCAGTCGGTTGATATTTCTCCACCATGTAGAGAATTGCGTTCATCCGGCTGGAGGGAGGATACTCTTTTTGTTTTACAATGTTAATAGCTGTTTCCAGTGGGGATGTGTCATCCTGCATGTGGGAATCTCTTTTCCTAATTTGTGTGTATTGTGATGTGGTTGTGTGTGATATACCCCAATGAAACGCAGTAAATTTTTTCGCCAAAGCCTGTCAATTGCCATTGTAATACTTCTTGTGGTCCCTTTTCAACTTGCTTTGGCCGCTCCGGAAGAGGAGCCCGTATCTCTGCTGATTCGTTCGGGGAAGCTGGAACCGGCTGAACAAGCAATTTTCCGGATGTTGCAAAAGAACAGGTTGGCATCCAGGGTGGTGGGTGAAACGGATTTTATTGCAGCCATGCACATCCAGAAATTGCCATACCTGGCAGTTCCGCTTTATTCCCGTACGGATGAAGCGACGGTTGCGGCATTGGCGCAGTATATTGCAGGCGGTGGCAAATTGCTGCTTTTACCGGCGGTTCCTGCGGCGGAGTTGCGGGGCAATAAGCTGCTGGAGCTTGTGGGTATTCCGGTATCAGGCTTCAAAATGGTGGATGGCGACGTCCAATTGCATTGGAAAGGACAGGCGGAACCTGAATGGCGCTTGCCTGCCCAAAGTAGTTTCCTGACCATCACGCCGAAAAGCAATATGGAGATTCTCGCTTCCTGGAATAATGAGTACCCCGCTGTGGTTCAGACGCCGTATGGCTTGCTGCTGAACTGGCAATGGGACGGCCAAGGAGAGCCGGACTATACAAACGTGTTGGCCCGCCTCCTGCGTTTGCCAAACCCGGAAGAACAAACGAAGCCAACGGAATCCGTGGCGGCGCAGGAATCCGCTTCGACTGCTGCCAACGGGGAGAAATTGGAAGCGTCTGAGCCTCAAAAATCGGAGCGAGCCCCACAACCGGTTCCGGGTTCCGCCATTATGGTGCTTAAAAAAGCGTCTCCGTCAGAAAGTCAGCCATCCGAAAAATTAGCGGAGGTTGAAAGCCCAGAGGTTGCACAACCCGCGTCAACGGCCGCAGAACAAGCGAACGCTCCGGATAAAGAGCCATCAACGCCGGTTGCCATAGCGCCTTTAGAGAATGAAGTTCAGGAAGCGGTTGAACCAGAAAAGGCCCAGGAAAACCAGACCACGGCACCTATGGAAAAAAAGACGCCGGATAGCGAGTCTTTCGAAACCAAGCCGGTTGCTACGCAGAGTTCGGTGGAGACGCCGCCCTCCGGGACGAAATTGGCGGCTACCGAAGCCAAACCACCCGTTGAAACGGCCATTGGGGATGATGAGGTTTTGAATAATATTTTGGGTGTGCCGAACAATTCCCAGCCTGCTTCTGGCCAGCCAGCCCCCCAGGCGCCGCAAGAGCGTCGGCAAAAACCATTCAGCTTTTTGGACCCGGATGCCAGTGAGATCCTGGCGCCAAAGTTTGATTACGGCGTCTACTCCATGAGCATGCGGATTCTGGACGACTACAAAAAGCGCATTAACGATGCGTTGGAAACATCCCGCCAGCTTGCCCTGAATGTGCCGGAAGAGCAAGTGCTTTCGTTGCTGAGGGAATCAGACGTCTATAAAAAGCAATTTGAAACGCTGTATCTTGCCAATAAGACCCAGGAAGGTCTGGATGCTTTTGCTCAGGCGCGGAAGCTGGCATTGCAAGCCTTGGCGCTTACAACAGATTCTCCTCGGGTGGAGGGTCGAGCCATCTGGCTGGATCGCGGAACTATTGTCAAAGCGGGTGGACCGGCGGGTGTTCGGCTCCTGATGCAGCGCCTCCACCAGGCAGGCATTAACGTGGTGTACTTTGAGGCCTTTAATGCGGGCTTTCCTCTGTATCAAAGCGCCATTCTCAAGCCGAATCCGCTGGTGATGGGCTGGGATCCCCTGCAAGCCGCTGTGGAGGAAGGGCATCGGTTGGGTATGGAAGTGCATGCGTGGGTTTGGGTGTTTGCGGTGGGGAATCGCAAGCATAATGACCTAATTGGAAAACCCAGCAACTATGCCGGTCCGGTTCTGGAGGATTTGGGCCTGATGAGCGAGGCTTTGCGCGGACGGGACGGCAGCCTGAATATGGATATCCGCCAAAACGAGTTTTGGCTGAGTCCTGCCAGCTCCAAGGCACGGGAATTTTTGCTCAGCGCCTATAAGGAACTCCTGACCAAATACCCGGTGGACGGGCTTCACCTGGATTACATCCGCTATCCGTTCCAGACCAGCGGCACCCGCATGGGGTTTGAGTCTGTGGCGAAAGAACGTTTTGCTCAATCCACGGGAATGAACCTGGATACGTTGGATGATTACACGCAGCGGATGTGGATTGCCTGGAAAACGTATCAGGTGAGCTCTTTCGTTCAACAAGTGTCGGAAATGGCGCGTAAGCTGCGCCCTATGATCAAGATTTCCGCTGCGGTTTTCCCGATGAAGCGTGATGCTCGTATTGTGGCGATTCAACAGGACTGGGAAACCTGGGTGGATAATGGCTGGATTGATGTGCTGAACCCCATGTCCTATACATCCGACCCAGAGCGGTTGCAAAGCATCTATGAAACCGTGCAGCGTTCTCCCCAGCGGAATATGCTGGTGTATCCCGGTATTGCTCTGAAATATCTGGATGGCGGCTCACTGGTGAATCAACTGGAAGCCTTGCGGCAGAAAGGGTGCATGGGCACCACGTTATTTGCCGGAGCGTATCTGGATGGCGAAAAAATAGACACCTTAGGGAAAGGCCCTTATAAAAACAGCAGCAGTCTGCCGCCGCATCGAGATGTCATTCAAGCGATTCAACTGCTTTCCGCCGATTATGAACAAAAGCTGGCGCGCCTGCAGACGGGGCGGCAAATTGGCCTGGCAGATGCCAATAGCGTCCAGTCTGCGCTGAAAGAGTTGGCAGCCAGCTTGGCAGCCTTCCAGAGTGCGCCGAGCTCGGATTCGCTTCAACGGACGCAGCAGGCCATGCGAAATCTGCAATCGGTGACCCAAAGCTGGAGCAATCAGGATCGGGCAGCGCATCCATACCGTGCCGCGCATTTTGATAAACTAGTGACGCAACTGGATAAGTTGGTGGGCTACCTGGCGGACAAAGCCATTCCGCCCACGACTGCGGAATCATTCGAGCCTTTCCGAAAAGCGGGGACGCAACCAGTGCCCCCCGCCAAGGCTGCTCCCGAATCAGCATCAGAAGTTGGGGCTGTGACGCCCTAAGCCCGCGTCTGTCATTCGCCCGGTTATAAGGCTAGGATGCCTTTGGCGACGTTGCTGGCTGCGCCGCCCCGGCTTAAATTGCGGCGGATCTGGGCAAATCCGTCCAGTTGACGGCGGCACTCTTGAGATTGGCGATTCAGCAAGGGTAAAAGCGCTTTGGTCAGGTGACGCGCGTTGGCCTTTTCCCGTAGGCACTCCGGCACGATGGGGTGATCGGGATCGGTCAGGATGTTGGGCAGACCGATGCAGGGCAGGTAGATGACGCGTTCGGCAATGGCTTCGATGAGCGGATGGGCTTTGTAAGTAATGACCAAAGGGGTATTATAGAGCGCAGCTTCCAGGGTGACGGTTCCGGAGGCTGCAATAAGCGCATCCGCAACGCTGATGGCGGCGTGATTTTCGCCGTCCACCACGCGAATCAGCTTGCGTTCCTGCTGGGACAGTGGCCGAATGGCTTCAAAAAAGCGGCGATCAAAAAATTCTTGAGACAGTGAGGCTGCCTTGGCAATGACAAATTCCGCATCCGGGTAGTATTGGTGGATGAGCGGGACGGTTCCTACCAGTTCCTTCAGCAGGTATTTGATTTCCATTTTTCGGGAGCCGGGTAACAGGCCAATCAGTGGCTTTTCCGGGTTCAATCCATGTCTGTGGCAAAAGGCATCCCGCTTTTCAGGCGGAGGTAATTGTCCAACCAGCGGATGGCCCACATAGGTGACCGGAATGCCGTGCTCCTGGTACAAGTTCTCTTCAAAGGGAAAGATGCAAAAGACGTGATCGACGGCGGCTTTGATTTTTTTAATGCGCCCTTTACGG
>DATNQC010000114.1:0-9416 GCA_036702885.1 Oculatellaceae cyanobacterium
CTTCAAGCTCATTGATTCTGGACAGGATGGCCCGGTATTGACGCATTCCCGGAACCACAACCAAAGAAATAAGGCGTCTTGAGCCAATATTATCAGTGATTCATAGGCTCAAAACAACCGGCCGTAGGAAAACAAACATCCAACGCCAGCCTGCCACATGCCAGATCCCCATGCCGACTTTACTTTGGTTCGAGTCACTCTATCATCGCTCGGCAAGCCGCAGCCTTCCATTGACATGGCTGTACTCAGCGAATTGGGCTCATTCACATAAACCCAATTCGCAACACTTTAGGGACGCCTCAGTCCTGAGTCCACGTTTAATGAGACTGGGACGGCTGTCAGCCGCCCAGTGGACATCCAGGAAATCGCTATCGTAAGCGGCGAACCCCAAAGCGTCGGATGGTTTTATCCGTCGACTGGTTCTTTTTCAGCATGGCCAGTTGTTGCTGGCGCCGCCTTTCCTCGGCTTCCGCTTTTTCAAGCTCCTGAAGGCTCTTGATTTCAACACCGGCCTTGGTGGCGGCCAGCTCGCTACACTTCAGGCAGTAACGTCCCTTGCGATCAACTTCTTTGGTCATCACGCCACAAGCCTGACAGGGCATTTTTAAAAAGATCCCGGCAGTGCTGAGTCGGCCTTCCCAATAGAATCGCTCGATTTGCTCAACGGGAATCCCCACTTCGGCAGAAAGTTCCTCGATGGCAATGCCATCATTGGCAGCGCTGCTTTGCAATGTACGGTACAACAGCGTGAATTGTTCTTCCTCCTGCTTCACGCAATCGGTACAAATATCCAATGCACGGCGTTGGAAGATTTTTCCGCACCTTTTACAATTACATAGAGTCGCCTGCATACTCCGTCCTCACTCATCCGGGGGGTCGAAAAGTTGTAGAATTTATATCGAAGGGATATTAAAAAAACTAAAGTTTGGGGACTCAAACTGAAACAAGTTGTGACTTTTTGTAATACTCATGACACCGAAATCACTTGACGTGTTTTATATAGGTGAAAGATCTCGGTATCGACAGGCAGGACTTAAATGAGCGGAATCCCAGCAGCCAATATCCAGACGCCCAGCGCAACATTACAGGCTCCAGGCTTTACGCCACCTACTGTCAATGCACTTTCTGACAAAATCAAATTTGGAAATTCCGGCCCCACAGATACTTTTTCCGCCAATGCGTCCCAACCACCCAAACGCCTGGGGATGATCAAAGCCGGAAAAATCCTGTGGACCCACCTCCAACACGCCGACAACCGGGAAGAAATCAAGGCCATGAGCCAGTACTTTCTACCCCGCACGGCGAAATTCGGCACCGCGCTCATTCCGTTCGGCTTCCTGCTGGCAGGTCCCGTGGATTGGTGGGCAGGCAAGCATATTGAACAAGGTCGTCAAAAAATCGACGCCCTGATTGCAGCCGGCAAACTCAACCCGGAAAACGGACCGTTGGGCTGCATCATGCAAATCGAGAAAAACTGGCAACTGGCGCTGGGCAAGGCCGGCCAGCAAATCAGCGATGAAGATGCCGCCAAGGCGCTGAATAATATCCGTAGAAACTGGAACCAGGCGATGGATCATCTGTTCCCGGATGACACGGACGGGATTTCCCTGGTTCGTGAAAAACTCAAGCTACACCCGGAGAGTAGGATGTTCCACATGGTTGGGCGCGCCTTCCACGCAAACCGAAATAGCACCGTGCGCTTCTTCAAGAATGCGTCCCGCAAGGTTTCCAACAACATGATCCTGAGTGTCGTCATGAAACCCATTCGCTGGCTCATGCTGGGTCTGGGGCTGGCTTACCAAGGCCTGCTGATGCTGGACAATGGGCCAGCCGTGAAAAAACTACTCGCCCAAACGGTTAAACGCATCGTCTAGGGCAATTGTCCTTCCCGGCAAGCTCCTCTACAATAGGGGAATGCTGATTGTCATTTCCACTCTGGTGTTGGTTGTTATTGCCATTGGGCTGTTTTTTCGGCACAGGCCGAAAGTCCATATACCTTGCATGCTGGGCGCATTTTGCCTGGATCTGGGCCTGGTCCTGTACATTGAATTGACCCGGCATGCCCTTGCAACGGTAGGGGAGGCCATTCAAAAGCCCATCCCTCAGGCGCTGCTGATTTTCCATGTCGTCGTTTCCCTGCTGGTGTTGATTCTATACCTTTGCCAGCTTCGGCTTGGACTGGGCTTGCTCAAGCAACCGGACGCACAGCATAAAAGAATCCTGCACCGCAACCTGGGGATCTCTTTTGTGGTGTTGCGGCTGACCAACTACATAACCAGCCTGTTTGTTACTGGCGCTTAAGGCGTAGCTCCGTTCAGGAAAGCGTTTTTCCATTGTTTTTCAAAAGCCTTTGATGATGAAACAGTCGAGCCCACTCAACGTCATCCGTTTTGCGCACTGAGTGCATTTTATATTTTTGTCTCAGGAGAATTTCATGAACACCCAATTGCCATTGTCGTTACGCGCTCTCAAACGCTCACTACCCGCACTGTGCCTTATTGGGGCGCTTTCCGGCAGCCTGTCCCTCCCGACTTTTGCCGATAACATCCCCGAACGCGTGATTACCACGCAAGGCCACGGCGAAGTAAAGGTCCGTCCGGACTCGCTCAGCGTTTCCGTCAGCGTGGAAACCAAGAATGCCTCACTCAATGCAGCCCGCGCCGAGAATAACCGGAAAACCCAGGCAATTATCTCCGCCATCAAGGGCCTGAACATTCCTGGTCTGAAGCTGGAAACGCAAAACATCAGCGTTTCTCCGCTACAGGACTACCAAAACGGCAAGCTGCCAAAGACCATCGGTTACCAGGTGCATAACGGACTCAGCATTACAGTGACCAACGCGCCGGTGGACGCCCTGGGAGAGTATGGCAGCCGCATTGTCGACACCGCACTGGGGGCAGGGGCCAACCATGCAGGCGGTCTAAATTTTTATGTGAGCAACATGAGCACAGCCAGACAACAGGCGCTGGAAGCCGCCGTTCAGGATGCCCGCGCTAATGCGGAAGCCATGGCCCGCGCGGCGGGGGTTGTAATCACCGGCCTACATTCACTGGAAGGCGCGCCACAATATGGCGTTTATCCAAGACCGGCCATGTACACCATGAAGGCCGCCCGCGCCGAAGCAGATATGGCATCTGTGCCGGTTGAGACAGGCGAAAGCACCATTAGCACCGATGTAACGGCAAGATTCAAGTTTTAGACACGCTTGGGCAGGGCTGCGCTGGCCCTGCCCACATTCTTCAGTGGAGAAACAAGGGGGAGAGGGAGATGCATCGCATAGCAGTATCGGTGACCGTGGACGCACCAGTGTCCAAGTGTTTTGAGCAATGGCTCCAATTTGAGCAATTTCCCAAATTCATGCGACGGGTTGCCAGTGTCTCCGGCATCATGCGGGAATCAGGGGAAAGAAACCCGGACGTGCCAGAGGAACTTGCCAACACGCTATGGCATGTGGAGGTGCATGGGCCTTTTGGAAAGCAATACGGCCTGCATTTATCCGTGGATTACTATGAGCAGGACAAATGCATTTCCTGGACGACATCCGGGCAAGATGAGGACGTAGATATCTTCAGCAGCGGTACGATCAATTTCCTGAAGCCTGCCGGTGAGAGGGAAGGTGGGCCAACCTTGCTGGAACTCACCATGAGTTATTCTCCCAACGGGCTTTTTGGCGATCTGATCACCGATCTAGCGGCGTATGGCGACAATGTGGTGGAAGATTGCCTGCTGGACTTCAAACGCCACGTGGAAGCAGAATACCAACGGGAAAAAGATCTGGAAATTCAAGAAGGCGCCCGTTCCGCATTATAAACAGGCGCCTTCCCAATTGGCAGGAGCTGCAAAGCTCCTGCCTTTTAATTCGTGGCCGGACTGGTCGGAATCATCTCCCCCGGCGTCCCGGCAATCGGCTCTCCCAAACTCCCTACCTCACCCCCGGAAGCGGTTAGAAGATCACCACCATTTAATTGTGATCTTCTTTCCCAGTTGTCCTCCAGCACCGATGTCAAACGTGCTTTGAGTTCTTCCAGATCTTCTTGAGACAGCGCTTTAAAGTCCCCCAGCATATTCTTCAGATACGGACTGGTTAAAAGCAGTGCATCCAGTTTCAGTTGCATCGCTTCGCTGCCTCGGTTTTGGGTGTGCTGAATTAAAAAGACCATCAGAAAGGTCACCATGGTGGTCGCGATGTTGAGCACCAACTGCCACGTATTGCTAAACCGAAAGAGCGGGCCACTGACAAGCCAAACAGCCGCCAACAGCATCGCCAGCGCCACCGCTTTATAAGACCCTGTCCATTTGGCCAAACGTTTGCAAAGACTCGTAAAAATTTCCTTGCCCTCGCCCCATTCCATCGCTTCAGTATACTGCGCCATCAGAGTACATGAGGTTTTCTCGCTGGATTTTCGCTGCAAACCTGTAATTCCCAAAGGTTTCTCACTCATCATGCCTCTCCTCTCTTTCCCAGCCCGATTATAGCACCGGCGTTCACCTCTGCCATTCGCCACCCGGGTTACTGCCCTTTTCCGGCAGAGGCACTGACTGATATCCCCAACCGCTGCACCCAGAGAATAAGCTTAAATCGCTCAGCTAGAATGAATCGACATTTAAGCATTTTCTGCGCAATGCGCTTGCTTGGCTTCATCATTTACCATTCGTAAACGCCCCGCTGCGCTGCTTTTTCCTTGAAACGCTCAGAAAGCTTAATGTCGATTCACCCTAGTCATCAGTTGCGCCGGAGGCGTATCCAGCAGACGCGCGGCTTTTTGGTGCCTCCGTTTTGCTGGAAGCCCACCTTGATAAGCGGCACCCCGCTTGCGTCGTTCAACGGCACAACGGTATAGCTTTTTGTGTAGACCTTGTTGTTTCCGCCTGCCAAACTGTAAATATCCACCGTGTCAGTCAAAGCACCGTTAATGTAGACGTTAAACACACGCTGCCCAGCAGCGGTTACCGTTGCATCAAACTCGTTCAGCCCGATTTCCACAACATAGCGCCGATTCTGCGTTGCAGGAAAAGCAAAACCAAAAGATGTGCCAGCGCCGCCCGGTTCCCATGCGGATTTCCACAGTGTCGGATCCACGGCCGCATTGGTCGGGTCGGTGGCTGTGGTCACAACCGAGGGCGCACCGCCGGTTGTCGCCGCAGCATCAATCCCTGCCCGAATGGAGCCGCCCGTTGTACTGTATTGGCATGTTGCCGTAGCACATGTGGCAATTCTCGTCCACAAAAGCCCGGTAACATCCCGATAATAGGCAGGCCCGCCCATCTTCCAGGCCATGATATCCGGGGCAATCTCACGTTTAAACTGCCGATACGGCGTATTCGTCGTGGCATTTCGATACAGATACAGGCTGATGTTCTTCACATCCGCCGTTGCCGGTTCAGAAGGCGTATTTGCAACGTTCCAGTCAGAATTGACCTGAATGGTGTAATAAACCCGGTCACTGCTCGTCTGCCCGCTACTGTTGGGAATATCTACATAGCATCGGCTATTGCCGCAGCTTGCTTCCGATGAATCCTTGTCATACGCGGTTTCGACATACTGATCATGCGGATTGATCTGGGCAAGCAGCATATTGGCAAAGGCGCTTTCAACATCCCGCCGCATCGTCACCGCGACACCCTGCGTAATGGAGTTCATGGCAAAGAACATGCCCGCAACCGCCAGAGAAAAGATGCCTAGAGACACCAGCACCTCGATAATGCTGACACCATGAAACCGGGTTTTTCTCAGGAAACGCATCAGTAAGAACCCGTGTAATCTTTTTTGACATCATAAAAGGACTTGTAGTAAATCCGGTTCGGTCCCGGAAAACTTGGCGTGCTGGAGGGTCCCAGGACACAGGTGGTTTTAGCGGAATTACCATAAGGATTCACAACGCCCGGATTCAGCGTCATCCAGCATTTTTGCCAGGCGGTCAGCACCCGTCCCGTCGGATCATCCACAATCAGCAACACCCGATCCCCGCCAACCCCCAGAGAATTTGGTCCCGCATCCCCGTTAACATCGATCAGCAGCCATTCATGATCATTGGTGCCGGTCATAATAGAGGAAGAGTCCGAGTTCGGGTTCAAAGCGCCCGGCTGATGAATGGGAAGCTGGTTGTTGCTATCCGGAATATTGGTATCCTCCGGATCCAGATACACAACCATATTGCTGGGATACAACAATTTCGCCGCAACGGAAGGTCCCTTGGGGACGTATGTTTTTGT
Organism: Oculatellaceae cyanobacterium; assembly: GCA_036702885.1. Lineage (GTDB taxonomy): Bacteria > Cyanobacteriota > Vampirovibrionia > Vampirovibrionales > Vampirovibrionaceae > DATNQC01. Next base: position 6,214 of record DATNQC010000114.1, read on the forward strand.
GCTTTCCCAAGTTTGCAACACGCTTGCAATCCCATCCGGGTACAGATATACGGGCGTTGACGGCGTTGAGAGCGTGTTATCCAGCGCGTTTAGCGGTGTATCTCCGGTTTCCAGCTTGATTTTGTTATAAACCGATGACAGTTGCCGGAAATAATCCTCAACCATCCTGGGCCAGGTATCGCCCGGCGCAGTCAGCAGCAAATTAAGCCCCAGAACGGCTAAAACACCCAATAGGCTCAGGGCAATCAAAAGTTCGGCCGTGGAAAAAGCCGGGTTTCGGTAACGCCAGAGCTGTTTCTTGAAATGCACGTTGCTCATCCGACTTGAGGGCTTGACTGCACGGACGCTCTATAGGGATCATACCGAAATTGACAGGTGAGCGACGAAGACAGGATGAAAATCCCCCAATTGGTGGGAAGGGATCCAAATCAGCTTATCGGCGGACCGTTCAAAAAACTTAAGAGGGGTTTACTTCCCAAACTAACTTTGCCATAAATGAGGCGTTCCAATTTTTAGATGAACCGGAGCGATGGTTATGTTCTTCTCCCCCACACTAGGGTACAATGCCTCTGGCTTCAAATTTCACCCTGTCCTGTTTGGTCAAACGCATCGGCCTGCCCCTATGCCAGAAACCCACCATCGCGATTCTGTTTCACTGGATAACGACTTGAAAGCCCGCAGGACCACGGTCATCCGCCAGATCGTGGAAGAATTGGGCAGCGCCAAAAAACCTTTGTTTATGGCCTTTGATTTTGACGGAACGCTATCGCCTTTCAAGAAAAATCCGCAAGACTCCTTTTTAAGCGAGGAAAATTACCAACGCTTCTCCAAACTGATTGACTTGCACCAACAACGGTTTGGCGGGCCGCTTGCCATTGTGACGGGTCGCCCGGTGGAGGATATCCTCAACTTTTTCGGCACAGATGCAAACGGGCGTTCCCGATTGCTCGGACGGCCTGTGCTGATCAACGGCCTACACGGCGGGGTTGTGTTCAATTGTGAAACCAATGCGTATGAACTAGAAGCCTCTGAAACCCAGAAGCAGGCGATTTCCCGATTGAACGAGAGCCTGGCGCGCCGAGACTTTGTCAACCGCTACCGGGAGGCATCCGGGGAACCGCTTTATATTGAAAACAAGCAGTTCACCTTGGCCATCCATACCAAAAGCCTACCCAAATCCAAAGCCCAAGAGGCCGAAGCAGAATTTCGCCAGCTTGTGGACGAATTGGGCCTATGCAATCCCACACTACCAGCACAAGAACGCTTTATCCTCAAACCCGGCGAGGGCCTGCTGGAAGTGGTCCCCGCTAACTTCAACAAAAACCGGGGGCTGGATTGGCTTTTAAGCAACCAAGCCCAAAACCGGCACCTGTTCTTTATTGGCGACGGCGAAACCGATAACGATGGCTTTGCCCGCATCAACCGCTTAGGCAAGGACGCCACCTCGGTCTTCATCGGCAAACCCCGGGAAGGAATTTTGGCCAAGTACGTTGTGCCAAACCCCAAGCACACAGGCGATATTTCCACCGAAACAGAAGTAGGCGATCGGGAGCGCACCCAGGTCAGTCAATTGAACGTGGACGCAGCCCACCAGATCATCCAGGGCGTGCTTGAGCGGTATCAAGGCTGATTCGCACATTTGTCCTAAATCAGGGATAATACCGTTTATTTCAATTTACAGAGGAACCTGAGCATGACCGTAAAAGCAGTCCCTGAGGGGTTTAGCACAATTACTCCCTACATCATTGTGAAAGATGCCTCCAAATATATTGAGTTTTTGAAAGAGGCCTTTGACGCACAAACGATCAGCCTGTGCCACCATCCCAACGGTACAGTCTCTCACGCAACCCTACGCATCGGCGATTCCATGATCATGCTGAGCGAACACCATGAGGAAGGACCCTGGGCCAAAGATTGGACAGCTTCTCCAGTCACATTCTATCTGTACGTCCCAGATGCCGATGCTCTCTATGAGCGGACGTTACGAGCAGGAGCCGAGCCCTTGCTGAAAATGGAGGATCAGCTCTATGGCGATCGAAGCGGCGCCGTTCGGGATGCATGGGGGAACAAATGGTGCATTTCCACCCATATTGAAGACGTTTCCGACGCAGAAATCGAAAAACGCTTTGCAGAAGCCAGGTCAACAGCCAACAAAGGCTGAAAACGCCCCCAAAAAAGAAAAATACCGCAATCCCTGCGGTAGTTCTTATGGTTAGTAAGAAAAAGGAAGGAAAGAAGAAGAGAAAGTAGTCCGAACCGATTGACACTGGTATAGTTCCCGACGCGCTGAAGTGCTAAACCGATTCTGTCACAGGTGTAATAATTGTTAACATTCCCGGTTGAAGATGCGCTTCGCATCGGGAAGCGACTCCCTTGCCAGAGGCTTTGTGGTATATAAGAATGGGTGTTTGCCCGCAGGATATTGGGCCGCCTTCCGTCTAACCCGAGCCATTGCGCGTTGAACCGGGTCCGTTTTAAATGACGATGAATGAGGAATCCCCCACCATGACCGTTCTCTCCGATGCGCCCAGCGCTTTCAGCGTGAAAGATTTGTATTCCGACTACTGCCGGAACATGGAAACCTACATCATGTTCCGCATTGCAGCGCGTGTGGCGGAACTGACCCCGGAACTGGAGAAAAAGGGCCGCCCGCCCATCAAAATGAGCATCGGTGCACCCACCGTAGAGCCACCGAAGGCACTGCTCGACTACTTCATTAAAACGCTCAGTGAGCCGGGCATTCACACCTACTCGGTCCCAAAAGGCGAAAAATTCTTCCTGGACGCCGTGGCCTCCCGCATGAAGTCCCGCTTCGGCGTTGGGCTGAATCCGGCGACTGAAATCACCTCGCTCCTTGGCTCCAAGGAAGGTTTAGCCAACATGTTCCGCTCCATCATCACACCGCGACTGGATAAAAAAGAGCGGGATATCGTCCTCACCCCGGACCCCGGCTATGCCTCCTATGTGGATGCCATTGAAATTGCAGGCGGCTTGAGCTATCCCACCCCGCTCACCCTGGCCAACCAATACATGCCGGATTTGGATGAGGCCGTAGAAAACCTGAAGCGCGACGGCTACGATCCAGCCCGCCTCAAAGCCGTTATCATCAACTATCCCAGCAACCCCATTGGCGCTACCGCCCCGCTGTCCTACCTGGAAAAAGTCGTGGACTTCGCCCGTCGTCACAACATTCTGGTCATCAG
>DATNQC010000115.1:0-3055 GCA_036702885.1 Oculatellaceae cyanobacterium
GTTCAAAACGGCGGTTTTTATAACCGACCGTGTTGATGTTCGCCACGTTGACAGCGATTTTTTCCAGCACCTCAAATTGCCGGTTGGCGTTGGTGGCAGCCAATTTCATAATGTTATCCAGCATCGGGAAAACTCCTGGTTTCAAAAAATTATTGTGTCCGGCCTAGTTCCTGGATCATGCGGGAGAGGGCATCGTTCTGGATGATGAACATCTGCCGGTTGGCTTCAAATTGGCGGCGTAGCGGCATGATGGCGACAAATTCATCCTGAAGCATGACGTTGGAATCTTCCACATAGCCTTGCTTCAGGGTAACTTCACTGGCGGCAACGCCTGTTTCTCGCGCAACACCAATTTTGCCCATTGAGGTTGCCTTGCCTTTTTGGGCGTCATACACCTTAATTTCGCCGTCCGGGGTGATTTTAACCTGTTTTTCCAAATCCTTCGGGATGAAGGAAAAACGGATGGGTGTTCCAGCAGCGGACAGGATGTGTTTATCATCCAATGCCCGCAGGTAGCCGTCCTTATCCAGGCGGAAACGTCCATCCCGGGTTAGTTCGATGCCGCCCATCGCATTCAGCTTTTGGAAGTAGCCCGGCGTTTCCAGCGCGACATCCAACGGGTTGCCGGAGCGCCGGATGCGGCCGATTTCCGTTTCCGTTGCAGTATCCACCGCGTTGGGGCCCAGGTATTCCGCAAAAGAGGTGACGACGGCTTTTTTCCGCTGATATCCTGGAATGCCGAAGTTGGCGATGTTATCCGTATGCACATTCAGCATCGCCATTTGGGTGTGCATGGATTTGATGGAGATGGTCAGGCCATCGTTGGCGTAGACATATCCGCGAAGGACCATGGCTTGCTTCCTCAAGCTTGCTGCGGGGACGGACATCCATGAAAAGGGTGCGCTGGTTGCGTAAAATTGCAAGGATGTTCGTCAGGTTCTCAAATCGTTTTTCGGAAATCGGATAGTAAAGTTGATCAGCAAGCGGCGAAATTCCTCCAGATGGAGGAACGACTGAAAGGGCTTGCAGGTAAAAAGACCTGCTTCGTTGAGAAGCAGGTCTTTTTTGAATGAGAAATGGGCTTGATGTTAGAGCCTGTCCCAGAGCTGAAAACCTGCACGAGCGCCAACGGCTGCACCTTCCGGCATACCGGTGACGAAACCGACCGGAACAGCAACGACGCTGCCGATAGCGCCGACCGGGTAAAGCGCAGGGCTTTCCTTGGCTTGTCCATAGGTGTTCCTGGCGAATTCCTGCTCCATTTTCACAACGTTTTTGGAACCGCTCACCATAGCGCCAATCATCATGCCGCCAATGCCCGTGGTCAAACGCAGCGGGAAGCTGCAGACTTTCCAGACGGGGTGACCGCCCCGGGTCAGCAGGCCGCCAGTGACCGGTTCGCTGGAGGTGGTTTCCATCATTGGTTCTGCAAATGCGGCAAGGCCGGCTTGCGCGCACAAAGCGACAGCCAATGCAGAAATGGCAATTCTACTCTTCAAAATATGTCTCTCCTTCTTTAAGTCTTAAAAACAGACCCACAACCTAATACTCAATTCGACCCTCATTGTAAGGAGTTTTATCTGCGAAGGTAATAGTATTTGAGTGCCATCGAATTGCAAAGACGGGAGGATTTTTGCCGCATGAATAGCGCAGCTTGAAAGAACTCATTGTCTGGGTGTCATGTTTTCTCCATGCTCATGCCATGCTTGGTTACTTAAGAATTTTTCCAGGGGAAAACAACAGGAGAAAACACATGCGAGTCAGTGAGAGTGTTGGGGTAAAGCCAGCTTTATCAATGCGTTTTGAAGGGATTAATGGTTTGAATGGAGTGGAGGACAGAAAACCAAGTTCTGCGATGGCTGTATCTCGCGAGGGTAAGCATACTCCGATGCGAGCGGATACGCTGCTGGCCTATAATCAACGGCTTTTGCATTTTCGCGGTAATGGAAGGGATGTACCCAACCTGAATCCGACGATTGAGGAAGCCGAACGGAACCCTTTTCTTGCCCAGATCTATCAATTTAACCATGCGGCGGATTTGATGGGACTGGAGCCTTCGGTTAGAAAAATCCTGATGACGCCGGAGCGTGAGCTGAAGGTGAAGTTAATCGTGAAGCGGGATGATGGTTCACTGGATAGTCTGGATGGTTATCGGGTTCAACATAACTCATTCCGGGGGCCGTATAAGGGAGGCATCAAGTATCACCCGCACGCGGATTTGGATGAGGTGCGTTCCCTGGCGTCAGGCATGACCTGGAAAACGGCTTTGATGGATCTGCCCTACGGGGGTGCCAAAGGAGGAATCCGCTTTGACCCCAACAAGTATTCTCCAGCGGAACTGGAGCGCATTACCCGCACCTATACCCGGAAAATCGCTCCATTCATTGGGCCGGAAGTGGATATTCCCGCGCCGGATGTGAACACGAACTCCCAGGTGATGGGCTGGATGGTGAATGAATATGGGCAATTACACCCGGATATGGTGGATCGGCGTGCGGTGGTTACTGGAAAGCCCCGGTCGCTGGGCGGATCGCTTGGTCGGGAGTCGGCCACGGGGCGCGGCGCTTTCTTTGCGCTTCGAGAAGCGTTTAAAGAGGATAAACGTTCACTTTCCAAAGCCACGGCGGCGGTTCAGGGTTTTGGCAATGTGGGGTATTTCATCGCTAAAAATCTACAGGATGCCGGTGCAAAGGTGGTGGCTGTAAGCACGGTGCATGGAGCGCTCTATAATCCGGAAGGGATTGATATTGCCGCCTTGAAAGAACATGAGAAAGCGACAGGCTCCATTATCGGGTTCCCAGGGGCGCGCCAACTCAACGATCCAGAAGAATTGCTCGCGCTGGATGTGGATGTGTTGGCGCCTGCGGCGCTAGGGCATGCCATTAATGCCAAAAATGCGGAGCGCGTAAAAGCCAAATACGTGTTGGAATGCGCCAACCACCCCACAACGCCTAAGGCGGATGATATCCTGAACCGGAAAGGCGTTAAAGTCATTCCTGATATTTTGGCCAATGCGGGTGGTGTGACCGTTTCGTATTACGAATGGGTCCAGAAC
>DATNQC010000129.1:0-4456 GCA_036702885.1 Oculatellaceae cyanobacterium
CTTCTGCATAGCGATGGGCATCATTCAGAGCCGTGTATTTCTTCAAGCGATTCAGCGCATCCACCAAGCCCAGCGGGTTCGCCGGATCATCCAGCTTGGGATGATTCATCGGGGGCGGATTCTCGGCATCAATCTGTGGTTCTTCAATTTTAACGCTCGTCAAAGGCGGTTGAGAAAGGATCGGCTCGCGTTTCGGAATCGCCACGACGCCAGGAACCGGTAATTCCCTGGGCGGGGCTGGTTTTTCATCCGCCTCATCGACATTATCGTGAGTATGATTGTGGGCAGCGGGCGTGCCTTCTGCATTCTCCGTCGCAGTACCCTCAGCAGCATCATCCTTCTTTTTCTTACCCAGCAACTTTTCAATTGCTTTGGTCACTTTGGTTTCTTGCATCGGTGGCTTTTGTGGCTGGTGAGGGCCGATATATTGCGCCTTCGCCGGCAAGATCATGACGGAGGAGGCCAACAAGACACCCAGACAACCCTTGGAAAGGTTTTTCAAAAAGTTGCGCACAGCCAAAACTCCAACCTAACGCTTATGAATGCTGTCCGCCCCCAGTATCAGCGTATAATCCTCGCCCACACTGCAAGCGTTGTTTTCAAATGTAGTCCCCACAGGCGCAAAAATCAAGCGGGCATTCCCCAAGCGAGGTTCAAGATTCCGTAAGCCGTCCGTCAGGGCATCTGTCGTGCGGGTGGTATGCTCAATGATTTGGGTGGTTCCTCGCCGCTGCCGCTGCCGGCACACAACACGATAATTCTTCTGTGACAACTTTTCTTCCAGTTCCGGCACACTTTCCGTCCAGGAAGCATCATAGTAAAGCCCCACCTTGATTGGCCCCTCGTTTTCCGTGGAGCGATAAGAGTACAAAGGCTCGGGATTATCAAGAATCAAGCGATCCAGCACCAATTGGGCGGCTTCCGGATCGATCACCCAGTAGCTCACCGTTACGCCGCCCGGATGTCCGGGGAGTGTGGCAGAACGAATCGCGTTCAGGTTGATATCCTTCCCCAAAACGGCCAAGCTGGCCATATCATTCACCGAAAGATCCGTCTGGATGTATTGACTGGCAACCTTAATCAGTTGCGGCACCCGCAACAGAATAGCCGGATCACGCATTTTCTTTGCAACAGCCGTCATAAACTGCTGCTGTCTCCGGACGCGACCAATATCTCCAAGGTGATCATGTCGAAAACGCAGGAAAGCTTCCGCCTGTTTACCATCCAGATGATACAGACCCGGCGAGTCAAAATTGATGAACAGTTTGGCCGTCCTGTCGGTATAGCGCATTGGCTTATCAATATAGATGTCGATACCTCCAACGGCATCCACCAATTCCCGAACGCCCCGCAAATTCACCACCAGAAAGTTATCAACCGGAATGCCAAAAGAGTCTTGCACCGTGTTCACAGCCAAATCCGGACCACCCAGCGCATGAGCCGCATTGATTTTATCAATGCCGCGATTACCGGATAAGTAGACCTTACTATCTCTAGGAATCGAAACAACCGCAATCTTCTTTTTAACGCCATCCACCCGGACCAGCATCATCGTATCACTGCGGGTTCCCTCAAAGGCATCCTCGTCATGCATGCCTTGCATCTTCTTGTTGGGTGCATCCACCCCCATCACCAAGATAATGCGTTGCCCCAGAAAGCCCTGAAACGGAAACATGGGCTGCGGTGACGGCATTTTAATAACGCCTGTGCGCGTACTGAACTGGAAGCCGATAAAAAACAGAAAGGCACATAACACGCCGGCAAATATCACCAATGCAATAAAAGGTGGACGTCCACGCTTTTTACCGGGGGGCTTGGGGGCCAGCCGGGAAGGGGCCGGCGGAATAGAGGTCACGGTCATTTACCTATCAGCTCTTTAGACACTTACAGGGAAAGTGTGGGTATCTATCAGCTTTTAAATTTGAATAAAAAGGAACAAAAGTCTGCTTCATTATCATACAGGGGAAAACGCTTTGTAAATCAATTACAGGGCTTCCACACACAATAGAGTCCTTTAACAGCCTTTTGTTTAAAAGTCCTGTTTTTCGAGTAACCTAATGCATGAGCTTACCTGGGGTTCCGCATGATCACACGGGCGAAAGCAGACATATTCATAAATTGTAATACTCTAGAGCCTGTTCGGGCAAGATTGCTAGAGCCAACACGCACTGCCCGACTGTTTTATCCTGCCTGACTTGCTTCAATTGGGTTCAGATGAAATGATGGCCTGAAAAATAACCCTTCAGGATGATTTCTCTTTCGTATCTTTTGCATACGCTTGCTGTGCGGGAAAAATCTATAACAAAAGACATAATACATAGCTCATAAAGGGTCATTTGAGCTAAAAAACCGATTTCCGGGGTTCATTCCAGTTTATGCTTCAGGCGATCATCCACAATTCATCGGCAATCCTTTCTAGCCAGAACACCGCCACTCTGGTCATCTGTGGGAATGCGGCCGTTTTATTGCTGGCCGTCTGCTTCCGCTTTCTATCCAACAAAAAGCGTGAAATTTCATACGCGATCACTGCTGCTGCATTTGCTTTAGGTGTTATCCACTTTGATTTGTATTGCTTGCTGGGAAGCCAGTTGTCCTGGGAACTGTTCCAACAATCCCCGCTCCTGACGTTTTTGCTTGTCCCACTGACTTTATTGGCTTGTCTCTGCTGGCTCTACATTTATCCTTTGGGACTCCTCCGTGAAAAAAAGCTAGTACACGGAACTTTATGGGTAAGCATTCTGCTGAGTTTTTCCGTACTGCTTGTTACAGCCGCCATCATCACCACGGCTCACGGGTTGATTATGACAGCAACCCCTCAAAAAATTCCTTTTGAAGGCATTCTCTTGTGGCTTGCACTGGGTAGTAGCCTGTTAGCTGCCGGCATCTTCGCCTTGGGACTCCAATGGACTGCCCAAAACACCCATTTATTTCAAAAAGGCGGCTCTTACCGAAAGCAGGCCAAGCGTTATGCCATGGTGAAACAGGTGTTCAGCACCCTTCAAACCGAGCCGAACAATGAAGTCCGTTCCCAAAAAGCCCTGGAAGCCATTGCAAAAATGACCAAAGCCTCTGCGGTGTATCTCTATCATTACTTGGAGGAAAAGGGTTTTGGCTCCTGCATTTCTGCATTTCCAAAGGCGGAAGAACCTGTCATACCCGAGGAGCTCCAGCGCCTTCTGTCACAAAAGGACATTCCAAACGCCTGTTACTTTCAGCAGGGCTTTGCTTTACCGATCCGACGGGCAGGGCTTTCCACCGCTTGCCTGATTGTCATGACGGACGTGCAGGCATCAAGTTTTTCCTCCGAGTTTCCCTTGTTTGTCACACTGTGTCGACAGCTTGCACTCCCTGAACCTCCAAGGAAAAAGAAACGGCTGACGCGTCGCCTTGGCATCTTCAAAAACGTGGCGGAGAATCTGGAGTTTGCCGTCCTGGCGACCCGTAAAACCGGCGAATTGATGTTTGCCAATCACCATGCAGAAAATCTGCTGGGCTGGACCAAAAATGAGCTTCGTGGCAAAAGTCTCCGGGAACTGGTCAAACAGGACGGTGAAGCATCACTGGAAAATCTCCCGCTTTCAAACCGGGAAACCTTGCTCCTTCGGAAAGATGGAAGAACACTCCCCGTCTTTTGCGTCTCGGCACCCATTACACTGAATCCTAGTAAAGAAGGCCTGCTGTATGTCTTTCACGACTTAAGTCGGCAAAAGCAGCAGGAGCAAGCTCTAAAGCAATATGCCAGCCGTCTTCGGGAAAGCAATCGGGATTTGGAGCGGTTTGCCTATATGGCTTCTCATGATCTCCAAGCCCCACTCATTAAAATGCAGCATTTTAGCGGGATGCTCAGCCGGAATGCCTCGTTGGATGAAGAAAGTCACGATATGGCCCGGCGCATTCAGCATTCCGCACAACGAATGCAAAAACTAATCCAAAGTGTTCTGGCCCTGGCACAGGTTTCGGCATCTACTGATCATTTTGAGTCCGTGGATCTCAGACAACTCACCTTGCAGGTGCTAAAAGACATGGAGGAGAAAATCAGCCAATCGAAGGCCAAAGTTCATTTGGGGCAGATGATGGTCATTGATGGCCTGCCGGAACTATTGCGCATCCTGCTGAATAACCTGTTGGATAACGCACTGAAATTCCATCGACCCAAGCAAGCGCCGGAAGTGTTTATCGCCTGCCAGGCCTCCAGTACTAACCCGGCATTATGCCGCTTGCGGATTAAAGACAACGGCATTGGTTTTCCTGTAGAGGAATCCGATCGCATCTTCCGCATGTTTGAGCGGCTACATAACCACCCGGAATATCGGGGAAATGGCATTGGCTTATCCATCTGCAAGCGGATTGCAGAGCGCCATTCCGGAAGCATTACCGCCTATAGCCAGGTAAACCAGGGAGCAACCTTTACCGTCACTCTTCCCATCAAGCAGCACAGTTAAAAGCAGACAAAACT
>DATNQC010000130.1:0-8098 GCA_036702885.1 Oculatellaceae cyanobacterium
GCGTTATCCGCCTGCTCTACCGCTGTGAAGGGCTTTCGGTTGCCAGTGCCGGGGATTATCTGGAGAAACATCCTCCTAAAACGGCGATTGAGCTCCCCGAAAGCACCTGGGGGCAGGGCGGTCATTATTGGGTATGGCATAACCAGCATACCGCCTGGATGTGGCCGATTATCCATGATGCGGAAGTTCGGATGCGCAAGCTGGTCCGGCAATATCCCAATGAGACATCCCCGCTGCGGGTGCGTTGCCTGAATCAGGCGCTTCGGGAATTACTGCTGTTGCAAAGTAGCGATTGGCCCTTCCTGGTGACGACATTCCAAGCCAAGGACTATGCGGTGGAGCGTTTTGAGAAGCATGTGGACAACTTTAATACGCTTTGCACCATGCTAGAGTCTGATAAACTGGATGAAGGTCGTCTGCAAACGCTGGAAGACGTGGACAACCCGTTTGCCAATGTGGATTATCGTTGGTTTGAAGTGAAGTCCATGCCGGCTGCTTCCCCTGAAGAATGCCAGGTGGTTGAAGTCTAGCGACTCTGGCGATATCTTGCGGTTTGCGGCCCACGAAGCCTGAGCTTTGTGTTGGGCTGGAAAAATCATGGTGCGGAGGCTATATGAAGCACAAAATTTTGGGTGATGACGTTCAGGCCGTTATTTTTGACCTGGAGAGCGGCGAGAAAGTTCGCGCAGAGGCAGGGGCGATGCTGTATATGACAGACAGCATTGAAATGAACACTCAAGCTGCCGGTGGAGACAAAGGCGGTTTGATGGGGGCTTTGGTCTCGGGCATCAAGCGGGTGGCTGCTGGAGAAAGTTTTTTTGTGACCGTATTTGAGTCCAAAGGACGCCCCGGGCAGGTGGCCTTTGCAGGGCCATATCCCGGCAAGATTATGCAGGTGGATCTGCGTGAAACAGGCCCGGTTTTGTGTCAGCGGGATTCTTTTTTATGTTCGGATGAGCATGTGGACGTTAGTATTGCCTTTACGCGTCGTTTTGGGGCAGGTTTCTTTGGCGGGGAAGGGTTTATTCTGCAGCGCTTGAGCGGGCAAGGTCAGGCTTTTATTCATTCGGGCGGTGGTATTATTCCCTTTGAACTGGCTCCTGGGGAGACGCTTCGGGTGGATACCGGCTGCCTGGTGGGAATGACCGAAAGCGTTACGTATGACGTGCAGATGGTTAAAGGTGTGAAGAACTGGCTATTTGGTGGAGAAGGGTTGTTTTTCGCAAAATTGACCGGCCCAGGCAAGGTTTGGCTACAAATCATGCCGTTTGGCCGCATGGCGGATCGGATTCTTGCGGCTTCTGTCCGGGGTTCGGAACAATCCAAAGGGGTGGCTGGGCTTGGTGGTGACTTGCTCGGCGGCTTGTTGAGCGGTGAATAGAATTTGCCAAAACAAGGACTTCCCTTTTTTGATTGTTATCGAATATAATTTCTATCGAAATTGATTTCGAGTTGTAACGTTTGCTTGCAAGCACATAGGCGAAACCGCTCGATATTCAGTAGCATAAAACCAGTATGGAACGGACAGATTGAGGCGAATCAGCGTCCACACACAGGAAGGAACAGATGATGGTAGTAAAAGAGAAAGACCCTGCCAAGGCGGGCGCAATGGAAGACCATTCTTTGGAGGAGCGCCGCAAGGTTTTAAGCTATACACTGGATAAAATCGAGAAGGATTTTGGTAAAGGAGCCATCATGAAGCTGGGGGATCGCCAGGTTGTGAGCCTGGATGCGATTCCAACGGGCGCTTTGTCGCTGGATTTGGCTCTTGGGGTGGGTGGCTTGCCGCGAGGCCGTGTGATTGAGATTTATGGTCCGGAATCGAGCGGTAAAACCACATTGACGCTGAGTGTTGTGGCGCAGGCTCAAAAGAACGGGGGGATTGCCGCGTTTATTGACGCTGAACATGCGCTGGATCCTGAGTATGCGGCCAAAATTGGCGTCAAAATTGATGAATTGTTAGTCAGTCAGCCGGATACCGGGGAGCAGGCACTGGAAATCGCCGAGCAGCTGGTGCGCTCCGGTGCGGTGGATGTGGTGGTGATTGACTCCGTTGCCGCTTTAGTGCCGAAAGCAGAGATTGAAGGCGAAATGGGGGACTCTCACGTGGGTCTGCAGGCGCGCCTGATGTCTCAAGCATTGCGGAAACTGACGGCGGTTGTGGGGAAAACCCGGACCACGGTTATTTTTATCAACCAATTGCGCCAAAAAATTGGGGTTATGTACGGAAACCCCGAAACCACCACCGGTGGAAACGCCCTGAAGTTCTATGCCAGCGTCCGTCTGGATATTCGTCGGGTGGAAACGCTCAAGAAAGACGGTGAAGAATATGGAAACCGGGTGAAGGTTCGGGTGGTGAAAAACAAGGTGGCTCCGCCGTTCCGGGTTTGCGAATTTGATATCCTCTTTGGCGAAGGGATTTCTTCCGAGGGCTGCGTGCTGGATGTTGCCACTGAGATGGAAATCGTGAAGAAATCAGGCACCTGGTACAGCTATAACGATGAAAAGATCGGCCAAGGACGGGAGAAAGCCAGAGATTTCCTGAAGGAGAACCCGGAAATTCTAAAACGCATTGAGCTGGAAGTTCGCACGAGGCTTGCGGAAATGCGGCAAGCAGCACTCCAAAACCGCACGGCTCCAGTGGCAATGGCTGAAGCTGAATAGCGCTTAATTCCTCGGTATCGTATTTGGCAGCCTGTCTATTCTTGAATAGACAGGCTGTTTCAATCGTTATGATTCCAATGGGCTGGATTTCCCTATATTTTGGGCGGCTTGTTACTACATGTTGCGTGGGTTACAATGAAGCCATCGCCCTTTGATTGAAAGCCTAAACTTGTCATGTCTGAATCTTCCACCATTGATCTGCTTTTCTTTGGTGATATTGTTGGAAAGCCCGGCCGCGTTGCCGTAACATCCTATCTGGCAAACCTGGATCAGCGTCCGGATGTGGTGATTGCCAATGGTGAGAATGTTTCACATGGGTTCGGGATGATCCGCAAGCATTATGATGAGCTGCATGAAGCGGGGATTCATATTTTTACTAGCGGGAACCATATTTGGGATCAAAAAGAGATTTTTAGCTACATTGACGAGGTTAATTTGCTACGCCCGCAGAATTTCCCTTCGGCGTCCCCAGGTGTTGGCGCCAAGGTGTATCGCATTGGCGAGCATGACATTGGGGTGATTAATCTGATTGGGCAGGTTTTTATGGGGAACTACAATTCCCCCTGGGAGCAAATGGATGAAACGGTGTATGAAATGCTGGCCGTAACGCCCATTATTTTCCTGGATTTCCACGCAGAAGCTACGGCAGAAAAGGTGGCGATGGGCTGGCATGCCTCCGCCTTGGGTGTTAGCGCGATGGTAGGGACGCATACACATGTTCAGACGGCAGATTCCCGGATTTTGAATAATCGGATGGGTTATATTACGGATGCCGGCTTTAATGGTTCCTATAACAGTGTGATTGGGATGGAGCCGAGCGGTTCTTTGCAACGCCTGCGCTCCCATTTGCCGACCCGTTTGGGGGTTGGGCCTGCGGATATTCTCCAGGTGAATGCGGTTCGATTTACCATTGAGACGAAAACCGGGGTTTGCCGTAAGGTTGAGCGGATCAATGAGATTTTGACTCATACGGGGGAACCGCTTTCAATGGTGGGCGTCCTCTGAACGCAGACTGCCAGAAGCCTTGCTATCTCATCCGTTTACAGGGTAGAGGGTGGCAATCATGAAGCAGAGCGGTTATAATATAAAATTGAAAGTGAATGAAACCGAAGGAGCAATTTGATTCCAATCGCTTCCACTCTTCTAGACTTGGAAATGGCGACAAGCTGGTTGCGCCAGCGGTTATCGTCAGAGCGGTTTCAGCATTCTTTGGGGGCGCAGGAAAAGGCCGTAGAGCTGGCCGAGAAGTTTCGTCTGCCGCAGGAAGAGCGGGAAAGGGCCTCTGTGGCAGCTTTGTTGCATGATGCGGCAAAGTTGATGAGTCCTGCCGAGCTACTATCCTATTGTGAGCAGCACCACTTGCCAATTTCCGAGATGGATCGGCTGACGCCTCAGACGTTGCATCCGTTTGTGGGGGCCGAGTTGGTGCGAGCCACTTTCAATCTGCATGATGAGGATGTGCTAAATGCCATCCGCTACCATACCACGGCCCGGGTTGGGATGAGTCGGGTTGAAAAGCTGGTTTATATTGCCGATAAGATAGAAGGGAATACTCGAAATCCCTTGTACAGCCAAAAGATGACGGCTTTCCTGGATTATCAGGACCCCTTGAGTTTGGATTTGACTATGTTGTACATTTTGGACTCCACCATCCAGTTCCTGATGAGTAAACATCAGGTGATTCATCCTAGGACGGTAGATGCCCGCAATGACTTTGTTGTTCGGTTACGCGCGGAGAAGCGGCTATGACCGGCGGCAAGGCCCTGTAGTAACAAGGAGGAACGCTGTTGACCCAATCTCAGAAACGCACAATTGACCCGTTTGAATTAGTGGCTTTGGCTGCAAATATTGCAGAATCAAAGAAAGCGGTGGATACGTTGGTTCTGGACACGGGGAAGGTGTCTTATTTGGCGGACTACTTTATGATTTGCTCCGGGGATAGCCCTGCTCAAATCCGGACCATTGCGGATACGATTGAGAAAGCTTTCAAGCAGCTAGGGCTGGAATGCCTGGGGATGGAGCAGGATCAATCCTCCCGGTGGCATTTGCTGGATTATGGGGATGTTGTCATCCATGTGATGCACCGCAACGAGCGGCAATTCTACCAATTGGAAAACTTTTGGAGCCATGCGAGCGTCGTTGCGCAAGAACGCTGGTTGGATCGCCAGTTCCAGCTGCCGGCAGCTTCCTAAGCCCGGCTATATCAAAGCGAAGCGCACAAAAAGCACTCTGTAGGAGAGTAGATACGTCTGCTTAGACTGGGTGCTTCTGGCTAGGATTCGTAGTAAACAGCGCACTGGGTCGGTGTTTCGTAGACGCAGACCTTAAAAACCTGCGGAATCTGTGGTTTGATCCGCTCGTAGACGTAGCGGGCGATGTATTCCGCGCTGGGGCTTTCACCTTGAAATTGGACGTTCAAATCGCGGTGATCCAGCTCGCCATCCACGATCTTGCCCAGTTCCTGCTTCATGATAGAGAAATCGCAGGCCACGTTAGCCTTATCTAGACTTTCTGAGCGGGCCCAGACCTGGACGACATAGTTGTGTCCATGCGGGTTTTCGCACTTGCCCCGGTAGTTTAGCAAGTGGTGGGCGGCTGCAAAGTGTTTTTCAACCATGACTTCAAACATAGTATGTCATTTTTAGCATTAACGTCCCTCAAATGCTAGGTGCCGAATCCGAAATCTGTATGAGGCTTTCTGGACGGCGTTTTTTTGACAGGAGTCACCTGAAGTGCTTTTCCTCCCTGTGAAAAGGTAGTTATAGTGGCTTGATGTTCAGGTAGTTAGTGGTTTTGGGAGGGATTTGAAAACCAGCTTGCCAGGGCTTTCCGTTTGTCCCATAATATCCCCATTACCAGTGTCGGGATGTAGCGCAGCTTGGTAGCGCACTTCGTTCGGGACGAAGGGGTCGCAGGTTCGAATCCTGTCATCCCGACCATTTTTAAAAAGTATAGTGGGTAGGGATGCGAGGACATTGTAGGGCCGTTGTTAGCGTGCAAGTGCAAGGCTGGCTCCGGAAGCTGGTTAGCGTATCTCAATCCACAACCTTACCTTCCCGAAGGAAGGTTGAAGCTGCTCGAACTCCCGGAATTGCTCTCTAGAAAATGGATTGCAGCGAATGACGCTCAAAAAAACAAAAACTTCTAAAAAGTATCTGCTCGAACTTTATTCTTGACGACGAAAACGTACACTATGGGATGGAACTGCCCCTACCCCTACTTACGAAAAGTGCCTTAGATGAGAAATGGTGGGCGGTACTGGACTCGAACCAGTGACCTCCACAATGTCAATGTGATGCGCTACCAACTGCGCCAACCGCCCAGGTGACATGTGTGCCTATAACTATCGATCAATCGGCGCTGGTTGTCAAATGCTGAACACGGAAATAGAGGAACGCACTTTCCGGTAACTAGTTGTGGAAAGGGATTGCCGGGCTTTACAATAAAAAGCCTGCTTGCAACGATGGTTCCCCGGTATGCCCAGCAATTCTGCCAAAAATCAAGCCGCCTTCAGCCTTTTATGGAAGTATCGTGATGTCTTCCTATGCTATGCGTGGCAAACCGGACTGGGCTTGCTGATGCTGGTTATTGTAAACGTTTGTGGGGTGTCCATCCCACTGCTGATCAAGCAGGCGATTGACACTATCCAAAGCATTCACCCGGAAGTCCTTTCATCTTCCGTGCTTCAAGAAAAGTGGGGTCTATTTTACAACACCCTGTGGCTGATTGCGGGGATTGCGACAATCTCGCTGATCAGCCGGATTCTATCTCGGATCTTCTTATTAGGGGTGGGGCGTTATGTCGAGTTTGATCTTAGGAACCGCATCTTCAAGCACCTGCTCCAGATGCCGCCGGCGTACTATTCCGCCCATCCTGCGGGGGAATTGATGTCCCGGATGACCAATGACGTGGATGCCACCAAGTTTCTGACGGGTGGCGGCCTGATGCTGGGCGGGAATACGCTGTTTGCGTACCTGTTTGTCATACCGATGATGCTACGGCTGAATTGGCAGCTTTCGCTGGTGACTTTCCTGCTGTATCCGGTGATTATTTGGGTGATGGGCAAGCTGAGCAAGAAGGTTCGTTTGGGTTATCAGCAGGTTCAGGAAGTGCTGGCCGATATCAGTACGGTTTCGCAGGAAAACCTGAACGGGATGATGGTGATTCAGTCTTACGCACGGGAGCAGGCGGAGGCGAATCGCTTTCAAACCCTTTGCGATCGCTACTTTGGCACCTATACCAAGCTTATCCATGAGCGGATTTTGCTGTTTATGGTGCTGGCGGTCCTTAGTGGCTTTAGCACATGGCTGGTTCTATTGGTGGGAGGTTCTCAAGTCATCACCAAAACACTGGATTGGGGTGGCTTTGTTGCCTTTATGATGTACCTGGAGTATCTTTCCTGGCCCACGATGGCGTTGGGTTGGACGATTTCCATTTTTCAACAGGGGATTGCCGCTTTGGGCCGGATTGATGATGTACTCAGTGCGCGCTCGCACATTCAAACACTGTCCGGCGCCAAGCCGCTGGAAGATAAGCCTGAAATCCGGGGCGACATTGAGCTTCGGGATCTGTCGTTTACGTACCACAATCCCTATTACCCGGATGAACCGATCGTCCAGCAGCCGGCGCTTCGGCACCTCAGCCTGAAAATCGCGCCAGGGGAAACGATTGCCTTTGTCGGACCTGTGGGGAGCGGAAAATCCACCCTGCTTCGACTATTGCCACGCTTGGAAGCTGTTCCGAAGGGTACGGTTTACTTGGATGGTCGGGATATTACCGAACTGGATCTGGCTGAGCTCCGTCGTCAAGTGGTTTTTATGCCACAGACCAGCTTCCTGTTTTCCACCACGGTGAGTCATAATGTGGCGTTCGGTAAACCGCAGGCATTGGAATTGCCTGAATCGGAGTCGAGTATTATAGAAGCGGCTCAAACGGCTCAGGTGCATCAGGATATTTTGAGATTACCCAAGCAGTATCAAACGCTGGTGGGCGAGCGGGGCGTCATGCTGTCCGGAGGGCAGCGTCAGCGGGTCGCTTTGGCTCGTACCCTCATGATGGATGCCCCTGTTTTGTTGTTGGATGACCCTTTTTCCAATGTGGATACCGAAACGGAGCGGCAGATCATCCTGGCCCTGCGTGAACGCAAGGCGTTTCACAAAAAAACCACGCTGATTGCCACACATCGCTTTTCATTGATCAGCTTGTGTGATCGGGTGGTGTTGATGGATGCTGGCGAGATTGTGGCGATTGGTACCCATGCGGAATTGCTGGAAACACAGCCGCTCTACCGGAAGCTGCATCGTTTGCAGGAACTACGGGACCGCTTGGGAGACTGGGGTGTGGAGCCTCAGAGGGTTGCTGTTGCCGGTGAAGGCTGGTCCGGGGATGACGAGGAGGTTCTGGGCTAATGGATGTCCTTTCTCACGGGCATGCC
>DATNQC010000380.1:0-9833 GCA_036702885.1 Oculatellaceae cyanobacterium
TCGATAAAGCAGAATTAATCGACTTTCCATGGGGGGCGCATTTGAATTTATTTTAATAATGTTATTTACTCCTCATAGCGCATGGTGGCCATGGCTTTGACGGGAATGGTGTCAAACGCACTGCCGTCTGCACCTAATGCATTTAAAAATCCTGAAATATTAATTGGATTTTTCATTTGCCAATTAATCGAGACACTCACCATGCGTTGTCCCGGTGTTTGATCTTCTGATTGGGAGGGTGGGATGACGGTAATGGTTGCTATGTCGGAATCAAACGTCTGACCTGTCAGATGCTTCACCTCATCAATGACATATGATCTTACGTAGGCAATGCCTGCGCTTTCCGTGGCACTGGTTCCGATTTCGGTATTCAGGGCCGCCTGTCGAGCCCCTTCACGAGCGGCTGTCACCATTGCCTGTTGAAAGTACAGGTAGGCCGTAATACTCATGGTGAGCGTCAAAATAATGGTGAACATAATAATGCCGAAAATGCTTTCCAGAATGGCTTGTCCCCGGACAGGCACGGGCTTTTTACGACCATGCCGGATTTTACGTAAAGCACCTGCGGTCACGGCTTCACCTCAATCAACACCTCTAGCTGCCTACGCCTATGCAGGCGAGTCACCCTGCTTTCGTTCAATGCCCGAAAAACTTGAGGGTGAAACCTGAATTTATTACAGTTCTTAACAGGTTGTGGATGGGCTTGTGATCACAGGTTGAAAATTTTCGATGGTTAGGGCTTATGATACAATCCTACCGTCGGGAAGCAGGCAGATGCTTGGGCTTGAGGCCTGAATCCGAAATGCGGCAGTGATATAAGATTTGTTTTTAGATGGTCCCCAAAGGAGCAGAATCATGGCTGAAAATCATTACAAAGTGGTTATTATCGGTTCCGGTCCGGCTGGATGGACGGCGGCCATCTATGCTGCGCGGGCGAATTTGTCTCCTTTGGTCATTCAGGGGACGCAGCCTGGGGGGCAGTTGACCATTACCACCGAGGTGGAAAATTTCCCAGGCTTTCCGGAAGGGATTATGGGGCCGGAGCTGATGGAGAAATTCCAGGCCCAAGCAGAACGCTTTGGCGCTAAGGTGGTTTATGACACGGTGACGGAAGTGGATTTCTCCAAACGTCCCTTCACGCTGAAAGGCGATGAGGGTGTTTATACGGCGGATACGCTGATTGTGGCCACCGGAGCGTCTGCCAAGTGGATTGGCCTGGAAGCGGAAAAACGCTTGATGGGGCATGGCGTTTCCTCCTGTGCAACCTGTGATGGCGCGTTTTTCCGTGGCAAAGAGGTTATTGTGGTTGGTGGTGGCGACACCGCGATGGAAGAAGCCAACTTCCTCACCCGCTTCTGCTCCAAAGTGGTGGTGGTGCACCGTCGGGATACGCTGCGTGCAAGCAAAATCATGCAGGAGCGGGCTCTCAAGAACCCCAAGATTGAATTCATCTGGGATTCCGTGGTGGAGGATATCATCGGCACGAAAGAAACCGGTGTGACCGCTGTCCGGCTGAAAAATCTGAAAACCGGCGAATCAAAAGAATTTCCGACGCAAGGGGTGTTTGTCGCCATTGGACACAAGCCCAACACGGAAATTTTTGAAGGCAAACTGGAGCTGCATCCTAACGGCTATATTAAAGTGAAGCCGGGTACGCCGCTGACGAACGTTGAAGGCGTTTTCGCCTGCGGCGATGTGGTGGATCACCATTACCGGCAAGCCATTACAGCCGCAGGAACAGGCTGTATGGCTGCGATGGATGCAGAAAAGTA
This sequence comes from Oculatellaceae cyanobacterium, assembly GCA_036702885.1. GTDB lineage: Bacteria > Cyanobacteriota > Vampirovibrionia > Vampirovibrionales > Vampirovibrionaceae > DATNQC01. Next base: position 1,773 of record DATNQC010000380.1, read on the forward strand.
TCTGGAAGCTCAAGAAGCAGCGCTGGCTTCAGTTTAGGCGTAATTCACCGCGTTTCTGTGAAAGCGCTTTGGTAAGCCCCATATTTGGGGTGGGTCTGGCTGACAGGTTGCTCGTTGGTGTCACCTGTTCCGGTTGATGCCGTTCTTGGTTGTAAACGAGAGCTTGTTCCAAATGGCGTGAGTGCGAGATTTTGCGGATGCCGAGCATTGGGATTTTCCCTGTAGGGCTTTGTATTCGCTTGTAATACAATGGACACCACAATCGAAAGAGGTGCAGACTGTTGGGCGTATTTACGGAAGTGGCAGAGCGTTTTTACGGAATCAACCGTTCAGAAGCTCCTGTTTCGCCAACTATCAACGATCTGATCCTGGCAACATCTAAAGCGGTGGATTTGCTGGAAGGAAAACCCTTCCGCAGCGCCATGAAGGTGGCGGTTATTGCAGGCTCCATTGCAACGATGATGGATTTACCGACCCGTGAACGGGTTTCGGTTGTGTATGCCGCCTTGCTGCATGATATTGGGCTGGCGAAAATCACGGCGGACGTCTATCCGCACTTGCCAACCGGTCTGACGGAAAAAAAGTTTTTCCATGAGCACGCGCTGCTGAATGTCCGGGGGAGCGATGAGTTTTCCGGTGAGCTGACACGGCGGCTGGAACAGCACCCGGAACTGGCCGCTAAAATCATTGCCTCATTGAACTTATCCGAAGATGTCGCGGATCTGATTGCGATGCACCACGAGCTTTGCGACGGTTCCGGTTATCCGTATGGCCTGGGGGCTTCGCAAATTCCCATTGGCGCGAAAATTCTCGCCTTTGCGGATGTCATTGAAGCCGTGATGTCGGAGGTGACCATTGGTCTGGCGCCTCGGCGGGAAGCATTGAACTTGTTTATGGAAACCCAGGCGATTGGGAAGTTCGATGAAACGGTGATGACCTGCTTTAAAGAGGTGATGGGTGATAATGACGAGTTTCTCCGTCGCTTGTCCACTCTGGAAGTGGAAAGCATGGTATCTGCCTTGTTGCCCCAACGTCCGCATCCTTTGAGTGGACAGGAGTTGTTGAATGTGGTGCGGGGACTGGGACATCTGTCCGATTCCATTCTACCCCTCTACAAAAGCAAGCGAAGTCTGCATATTGCGGATATTGCCATTCGGCTTGCGTCATCGTTGGGTATTTCCAAGGCACAGGCGGGGGAACTATCCATTGCGGCGATGCTGATGGACTTGGGGCATTTAGGAACGCCGGTTGGACTGTTGCTGAAGCCCGGCCCCTTAACCGCGGAAGAGCGGGCGATTGTTCAGGATCACCCTGTTTTGACCAAGGAGATTCTGAAAGGAATACCCGGTTTCGATAACATTGTTTTGTGGTGCAGTGAGCACCATGAGCGGATGAACGGTAAGGGTTATCCTGGCAATAAAAAAGGGTATGAGATTTCGATTGGTGGGCGGATTTTGGCGTTGGCAGACGTGTTTGATGCATTGACCCATCGCAGACCCCACCGCATGCACCCAATGGGACCAATGGAAGCGATTCCCGTGATTGGCCAAGGGCGAATGACAGTTTACGATCATCGGTTATTCAGCCAGCTTCGGCGGATTGTGACGGAAACCGAGACGCGCGTGCGGTAATGCGGGGCTGAACCCTGCAGGCTCTCCAGTTCGTTTACAGAAACAGACAGATGCCTCAATTTTTTATGTGAGGTGTCGATACGGCTGTAGTGTGTATCCAATGGCGTAATCAACATGGTGTCTGAAGAGATCTGGCAGGACGGTAGCCGAGAGGGTGAGCGTTCCCTGGAAGCATTGGGAGCGGGGAAAGAGTCTGTGGAAAAAAGCCAGGACTCCCAATTTGAGGCCGTCCAAGAGCATTATGGGTATTATTATGGGCGCATTCTGCCCTTGCTGGAACGTGGGTTGGACTTTGCACGTATTGCGGGAAAGACGGGGCTCAAGGAGCGCCGAATCCGGGAAACGCTTTTGTTTCGCCTGAAAAATCATGAAGTTCCGCAACTACAAGGGCGTCAAGATGGCTTTTGCTATATTTGCGGGTATAAAACGTATCCCGCATCTGTCAGGGAGCCGGTTTGCCTGAAGTGCCTCCGGGCGGTGTATGCGGCTATTCAGGAGATTTACGCGTTATCAACCAAGGCAGAGCCTTATGTATTGACCTTACCGGAGATAGGAGCGCCTCCCCCCAACTCTCTGCTGTCTATAGAAGGTCAGGAGTCTGCAAACGCGGCGTCTCCTGAAAACGAAGCTGTAGGATCAATGGTTCCGCTATCGGAATTTCAGCAGGCTCTGGAAGAACTCAACCGGTATCGGGCGCTTTATGGCCCGCTTCCCACTGGCGAGAAAATGCCGGAGCCCGCCTTTGAGATGCGTGTTTCTCCTCAGGAGCCGGAGTTTCTGGGACCAGACACCCGTTTGAGTGAACCCGATGAAATATCTTCTGAAAATGTTTCTGCTTTTGAAGAAGAAGAGGGAGCGGACCCTTTTCTTCAAATGCTCAAGCTGGATGATCAGGAAGTTCAGCCGGCGGGTTTGGACATGATGATGTCCCCCCAGCGGCTGATTCAGGGGCATCTGCGACATTTTGGCTTTGAACGTCTGAAAGGGTGCAAGGGATGACGACGGTCATTGCCAATTGTTTGCACTGTAACCGGATTTTCAGGAAGCATGAGAATCCGCTTTGTCCAGAGTGCCATCAGGCGGCCCTTGCAAAATTCAGTCATGTATACCGCTTTGTGCAAGAGAATCCGAACTCCACTCTGGAAAATATTGCGGAGCAATGTAATGTGCCGCTTAGAGAGGTGCAAACCCTGTTTTTTCAAGGGAAGTTAGGGACGGCGACGGCTCAGATTATTTATCACTGCTTGCGATGCAACCGCCCTTTGGCTGCCAATATGCGGAAAGGCCGTTTTTGTATGCACTGTACCGAGCAATTTGAGGCAGAGGCGGGGCTCAATGACACCGAGCAGCCGGAAAAAACTAACAAACGACGCATTATCAAGCAGAAAAGTACGCCTAAGGGAGATGAACCACCTCCACCACCGTCATTAGCGGAGCCGGTTCAGAATAACGAAGAACCCGCAAGCCTGGAAGAGTCTTACGGGTTCAAACGTTTAACTTCAGATTCAATCTAGGGACTAGACGGCCGCCGGAACAACGCTGACTTTGGTGCCCGTTTTGCGGTAGCGCTCAAACTTGACCGAGCCTGCAACCAGGGCGAACAAAGTATCATCCCCACCGCGACCGACATTGATGCCCGGATGGAACTTGGTGCCGCGTTGACGAACCAGGATTTCTCCAGCGTTCACGACTTCACCACCGAAGCGCTTCACGCCCAGACGCTTGGAGTGACTGTCGCGTCCGTTTCTTGTTGAACCTACACCTTTCTTATGAGCCATGACAGATGTTCTCCAGATTAAAACTCGTTCTTAAGCAGATGCTTCAGCGTTTTCTTCAGCGCTGGGATTGGCAGCGGCTTTTTTAGCAGCCGGCTTCTTGGCCTGCTTTTTTTCCTCAACGGATGCAGCCGGTTTTTCTTTCTTTCCAGGGAAGTCTACAGACACAATTTGCAATTGCGTGTAGTCTTGCCGGTGACCGTTTTTACGACGGTAGCCTTTTTTGCACCGCATTTTGTAGACCAACACTTTGGGACCGCGGGTATGGCGCAGGACTTTGGCTTGCACCACGGCGCCTTCCACGAAAGGAGCGCCAACACGGGATTCTTCGCCGTCTACGATCATCAGGACGTTGGATAGTTCCAGCGTGGCCTCTTCGTCCAGAGACAGACGATCAACGGTGACGTAACGTCCTTCTTCTACTTGGTATTGTTTTCCGTTTAAATCAACAATCGCTAACATGCCGAAATACCTTTTTGTGAGGGCATAACCGTACTGAATACCGGACCGGAGACACGGGGTCGAATGCGGTGAGAGTTCAATATATCAACAGCAAAAAGCCGTGTCAAATGGGCTGGAGTCTTTTGTTTCGATAAGTTTTTAGATGAGAGACGCAGGTGGACATGCCACCTGCGTCCAGTGTTGTGGAGGATAGATTCCGCTATGATGCCGTACCCACGTATTCCAGCGTGATGCGGCGATCGTTTGCAAAGATGGAGACAATGCGGAAGTTGTAGGTTTCACCCAGGTAGTATTGGCGTCCATCGTTGCCGTAAGCGCAGTATGCTTCCACGCCGGGCGTGAGTTCAGCCAATACGCCAGAGCTCAGCAGCTTGGAAATGCGGCCGGGGAGCAAGTCGCCCACCTTGAACTGGGTGTTGACGGATTCCCACGGATCGGCTTGCAAGCGTTTCAAGCTCAGGCTGATGCGCTGCAGTTCGCGATCCACGGTCAGCACACGAACCGTGAGCTTTTCGCCCAGAGTAAGCACTTCAGATGGGTGCTGAATACGACGCCAGGTGATTTCAGACAGCGGCAGCAAACCATCAATGCCGTTGATATCCACAAACACGCCGAAGTCGGTGATTTTGACGATTTCACCATCAACCACATCACCTTCGTTCAGCTTGCTGATGGTTTCGGCGCGGGTTTTTGCTTTTTGCTCAAACACGGCTTCGCGGTGGCTGAGGATCAACTTGTTTTTGTGCTTGTCCACTTCCAGGATTTTGGCGGGCAGGGTGTCGCCGACCAAATCATGCAGCGTTTTGGCGACCCGCAACTGGCTTGCGGGGATAAAGCCTTTGAAGCCGAGGATATTGACGATGACGCCACCTTTGGTGGTGCCCGTCACGGTCGTTTCAACGATTTCCTTGGCTTCCTTCATTTCCAGAAGGCGATCCCAGTTTTTCCACATGTTGACGCGGCGGATGGACAGCGTGTAATGCGGGCGCGTCTCATCGTGACCGTCTTGGACGTTCAGCAGGAAGAATTCGGTGCATTGGCCAATTTGGTAGCTGTTCCGCAGATCTTCCAGACTGAAGCAGCCCGGAATCTCTTTAATCGGGGTAAAGCCTTCGGACTTGCCACCGATGTCAACCACCAGCCCGTCCTTTTCAATTTTCAAAATTTCGCCCACAACAATGGAGCCCGGTTGCAGCGTGGTTTCAAAGCTCTTTTCCAGCAAATCCGCGAAACTCTGGCGCATTTCCTCAGAAGTTTCAATGATTGTCGGCATTCCCACGAGTAGGATTCCTTTCTTACGGTATCTTCGAACTAACAATACTTAAAGCGACTGGAGGTACCCCAGCACTTCTTGAATCAGCCAGTCCGGGGTCGAAGCGCCCGCGGTGACTCCCACTGTTTCGGCCCGTTCCAGGGCTTCACAGCCTTCAAGCTCTTTGTAGGTTTCTATGTGAATGGTTTCCGTGCCTTGCGCACGGCAGATTTCAGCCAAATGCGTGGTATTGGAGCTGTTTTTTCCACCCACGACAACCATAAAATCCACTTTTCCAGCCAGTTCCAATGCGGAGTTCTGCCGGAAGTACGTTGCAGGGCAAATGGTATTGAAAACCTTCAGTTCCTTGGCAATCTTGGCAAGCTCCTTGACCATCTCGAAAAAAGCTTCTTCCATCTGCGTGGTCTGGGAAACAATGCCAATCCGCCGACGCGGTAAATCTTTCAGCTTTTCGTGGATTTCTTCCGGCTTGTTAATGGCGATAATCTTGGCGCCTTCCACACGCTCGGAATGCGCTTTAATGCCAATGACTTCGGGATGCTCTTCCTTGCCTACGATGACAACCGTGTAGCCTTCTTCCGCCAGCTGAATCGCTTTGTTTTGCACCAGGCGGACATCCGGGCAAGTCGCGTCCGAAACCTCAACGCCTTTGGCTAGTGCGGCATCAACCACTTGCGGAGGCGCGCCATGCGTGCGGATAACGCACATGCTACCCGGTGGAATCTCATCCAGAGAGTTGACGGTCTTGATGGATTTAGCGTTCAGATGGTCTATGACCTGCTGATTATGAATCAGCTGTCCCAACACATAGACGGGCTTATTACAGCTTTCCCCGACCGCTAATGTTTTATCTACCGCTTTTTGAACCCCATGACAAAAACCCGAATGCTCGGCAACCAGAATCGTCTTGGGTTTACGAGATTGAGGGGTTCGGATTGCAACCGACGCTTGCTGATCCAAGATTGGAACAAACCTTTCTTTAGGATTTTCCTGCATTCCAGAGAGTCGCAGGAATGGGCGTTTCCGCTCCACCATTTGTATTACAAAGCCCCCGCAAAAATCAACCCTTTCCCTTAAAATGCGACATCGCCGCCAGTGTTATAATGCCATTAGCAACCGCTTCCCCGAACGAGTAGGGATTAAGAAGGAAGTCCGTTTTTGTGAGCAAAACCTCATCCGAGGACATATTTTCGTCTGAGCTGGACGAAATGTTGCACCGCTACTTGACCGCGGAGCTTGAGGAATCGGCGCGTGAAAAGCTGCGCGACCAGATTGTCGAGCGTGTGATGCCGTATGTCAAGAAAATCGCGCATGGATTAGCCCGCCGCAGTTCAGACCCGGTGGAAGATTTGATTCAGGTTGGTAATATTGGCCTCCTGAAGGCTGTTGAAAAATTTAACCCGCTCGTGGGCAGCAGTTTTAAAACTTATGCGACGTACTTCATTACAGGGGAAATCCGTCATTACCTGCGTGACAAGACTTCCATGATTAAGGCCCCCCGCCAGATGTACGAACTGTACTACCGCATCAACCAGATCGTGCATCGCTTGACGGAACAATTGGGGCGCACGCCGACCGACCTGGAAATTGCAGAAGAATTGCAGTGCCCGGTCAGTAAGGTGACGCAGGCGCAGGATATTGAGCGCCGTCGTTTGCCGATTTCCCTGGATCAGTTCCTGGTGAGTGATGGAGGCAATGAGACAGTCTACATGGAGCGGTTGGTAGACCAGGCTCAGGCGGAACTCACGGAGAACCGGGAAACCAAGATGGTTATTGAGCGTGCTTTGAGCAGCCTGAAGGCGGAGCTTCGGGATGTTGTGTGCATGACCTACTATGAAGATATGAGCCAGACAGAAATCGCGGAAAAGCTGGGTATTTCCCAGATGCAGGTGAGTCGACGCCTGAGGAAGGCGCTGGAGATCCTTTCAAAAAGCCTGCAGACGGATAAGACGGCTTGAATTTCTACAAAGCTGAGAGCGTATGTTGAACGATTTGAACGATGTCTTGCTGATACCGCGCCCCATGCTGATGTTGACGGTCTTTCTGGTGGGGCTTTGCATCGGCAGTTTTTTGAACGTGGTAGGGCTGCGTTTTCTCGCGGATCAGTCGATTACCACTCCGCCATCGACCTGTCCGCATTGTCGGCACCCTATTGCGTCTTATGACAATATTCCGGTCGTCAGTTATATTCTGCTTGGAGGGCGGTGTCGTCACTGTCAGGCGGGGATCAGCATTCAGTATCCGCTGATTGAGTTGGCAACCGGCGTTTTGTTCTGCCTGACCGTGTGGCATTTTGGTGTAAGCTGGCAGAGCCTGTTTTATTTGTTCCTGATTGCCAACCTGATTGTGATTTTCATTACCGATCTTCGGGAAAGCCTGATTTTCCAGATCAACTCCCTATCGCTCATCCCAGCTGGCTTGATTTTTCACCTTCTGAACCTGGGTCAGACTCCCATTGCTATGGTCCTGAATCTTGGCGCTTTTCAATGGCCTGTTTCGGAAGGGCTGGTTTCGGCACTGGTTGCCATTGCCGTTGCCTTTGTCTTTTTTGAGGGCATGATCCTGTTTTCCAAAATGGTCTTTGGGACGGAAGGCTTTGGACACGGGGATACGCATTTAATGATGGGCGCGGGTGCTTTCCTGGGTTGGCCGTTATTGTTGCTTGCATTGGTATTAGGCTTTATTGCCCAGACGATCCCGGCAGTTCCCATGCTGGTTGTGCAATGGATTCGTAACAAGCAGTGGGCTTCGTTGATTTCAGGCAGTGTTGCCTTTGGTAGCGGGTTATTGCCGCTTGCGTTGATAAGGCTTCCTGTTCCGACGGATACACAAACGCTGCTAACGCTTGTCTGTCTGCTGGTGTCTGTTATTGCACTGATTGTGTTTCTCAAACAAATTCGCCATAGCCAAAGTTTTACCT
>DATNQC010000134.1:0-8589 GCA_036702885.1 Oculatellaceae cyanobacterium
ATAAAATCCAGTGCGCCAGCCTGCAATGCCTGTAGGGTTAAATCCGTGCTGCTTTGGGATGCGCTGCTGATGAGCACCACTTTGCTTTTGGGATATTTCTGCCGCAATTCCGGAAGCACCTCCAGTCCGCCCATCACTGGCATTTCCAGGTCAATCAGAACCAGATCCGCCGGTGATTTTTCCATGGCTTCCAGAGCCAGTTTGCCGTTGGATGCCGTTCCGGATACTTCCACATGCTCCAGTTCATTCAAAACATGGGTCAGAATCGTGCGATATGTCAGCATATCGTCAACGACCAGCACTTTAAGTTTTTGAGAGGCGAGCAGGCTCATGTTTTTGAATAACACTCACGAATGAACAATATAAAACTCAGACAAAATTTTTTTAGGGGTTTTCCGTCAGAATTGCGTTGAGGGATAAAATCGTTAAAAGCTCATTTTCAAGGGGAACAACACCCGCCAGATACTGGCCGTCGATTTTGCCGGTATTGGCCGGGGGTTGTGCAATTTCATCATGCGATACGGTCAGGATGTCGCCAATTTGATCCACCAGCAGGCCGACTTTATCCGGAATCGACAAGCCGCTGTAGGCGGTATCTTGCAAAATGCTGGGTGGGAGTTCCTGATCCGTTTTAATAATGACGTTATGGGTTTGAGGGGTGATGCAGGTTTTTTCAAACCCAAGCCGCCGCTTGAGATCCAGAACCGTGACGATTTGTCCCCGTAAATTCAGGAGGCCGAAAATATAATCCGGCGCATGGGGAACCGGGCTTAAGTCCAGTTGCTTATTAATTTCCCGAATAAAGCGAATGTCCAGACCAAATAGCTGGTCATTCAATTTGAAAGTGGCGAATGTCTGCAAGCTCATGCCACGTCCTCCTGATGCAAGAAGCCTGCCTGATGGAGCAGTTCATGCAGGTCCACTTTGACGGTGAGGTGATTATCAATAATTCCCCAGCCGCCGATGCTTGGGCTTTGGTTTTCCTTCTGCTCCCACTCAACCGCAGTGTCCACGGTATCCAGAATTTTGGATGCGATCAGCCCGACCTGCCCTTTACCAAGTTTTGGAATGATGAGATACGCTTCCTCCTGATCCGTGGGGAATGAGCCCACGGCCATGTAATCTTCCAGGCGAATCAACGATAAACCATGATTTTCATAATTGAGAAATTCCCCGTTTCCAATTCGGTGAATATCGGCGATGCGGAATCGCTCCAGGCGGGTGATGTCAGCCAGTGGCACCGCAAAGGTTTCTTGCGGATGGTTATTGAAGAGCAATAAGGTCTGGGTGTTTGTCTTGGTGGTTTTATGTTTGATACCGGCCTCTTTCTTTTGTTCTGATTCAAGATTTTGGAAAGATAGCTCGGTGTATTCCACAATTCCGCTGGGATCGAGAATCAGCGCGGCTCTACCGTCGCCCATGATGGTGACGCCGGAGAAGCATTTGCAATGCTTGAGAAAACCGGGCAACGATTTCACCACGATTTCTTCGATGTCGAACAACTGATCGACAATCAGCGCAAAACTGTTATTGCCGGAACGCAATACCACAATGCTGCAACCGGCTTCTTGCAGCACGTCCTGAGAAGTGGCAGTGGTTGGCTGAATGGCGAGCACCTCGCTCAGCGTGAGGACGGGCAGCAGTTGTCCGCGTAATCTGAGGACCGATGCGTTCCCGACGTGTTCAATGCGGGATGCAACCTGTTCTGCGGGAATGTAGACCAGTTCCACCAGGTTGGCCTGGGGAATGGCAAAACGCTGTTCGGCGGCGCCCACAATGAGCGACGGAATGATGGCCAGCGTGAGCGGCAGCCTTAACAGAAGCGAGGTGCCTTCTCCCGGGGCGGTTTCGATATGAATTTGCCCACCCAGCTTGGTGATGTTCGTTTTTACAACATCCATCCCCACGCCACGGCCGGATATGTCCGAGATTTTTTCGGCGGTGGACAAGCCTGGCAGAAAGATGAGATTGGCCAGTTCCTGATGGGACATGGCCTTGACCTCGGCTTCCGTCAAAAGTCCTTTTTGCAGGACCTTGTTGGCGAGCTTTTCCGTATTGATACCCCGCCCGTCATCCGTAATGCAGATATTGATTTGCCCATCCTGATGGAACGCTTGCAACAGGATGGTTCCGGCTGACGCTTTCCCAGCCTGTTTGCGCTCTTCCGGCGGTTCAATGCCGTGATCGCAGCAGTTGCGGATGAGGTGGGTGAGCGGATCGGTCAAACTCTCCAGGATGGACTTATCCAGTTCAACGTCATCCCCTTCAACCACCAGATTGATTTCCTTGCCGAGCTGTTTGGCCATGTCGCGAATAATGCGCGGGAATTTGCCGAAAATGTTGCCAATCGGCTGCATGCGCGTCTGCATGATGTGCTCTTGCAGATTGCTGGTGATGTGATCAATGCTTTGAACAATCGCTGCAAGCTCAGGTGTCGCTTCCTGCTCGACCGTTCGGAGCAACTGATTGCGGGACAGCACCAGTTCACCGGCCAGCGCCATCAATTTGTTGAGGAGTTCAATCCGGACACGAATGCTTTCGGATTCGCTGGTTGCTTTGGGGCTTTGCTTTTGCGTTTTGGTTCCCTCAACGGGTGGCGGTGTTGCTAGTTTTTCGGCTTCCGTTGGTTTGGGAGCGGCCGTGTTTTCCTCTTTCGTATGCAAAACAATGCTGGCCTCCGGCACGGAGACGGCAATTGACACCAAATCGGCCTCCAGGACGCTGGAGAAAATAATGGTATGGCCGCCGTTACTGTTTTGGGTGTCAATGACCGTTGCAATGGTTTTGAGCTGCTCCAGCAGTTCATCCAACGTTCTGTTTTGCGCCTGCAAGTCTTTTTCAGCATCAACTGTCAGGCGAAACGTATAGGGACCTGCTGTTTTTGCAGACTTAGGCGCTTCTGGCGCCGGTGCGGCGGCAGGTGGTGGGGTATCATTTGCAGGAGATTCTTCTGTTTTGGCGCTTTGAGGGGAGAGTAATGCGCTTAGGTCCGCCAGCTCCTCCTCAATAGGCACTTCTTCACTGGCATGGATGTCTGCAAGTAGTGCGCCTAGCTTATCAACCCCCCGTAATAGCACATCCATAAGCTGGGGTACCGGGCTGAGTTGCTTGTCACGGACAAGCATCAGGAGGTTTTCCATCGAATGGCTCAGGGTCTTGAGTTTTTCAAAGCCGAAAAAGCCCGAAGCGCCCTTGATGCTATGGATGGCCCGGAAGATTCGGTTGATGACTTCAGCGTCCGTTTGTTCGCCCTGTTGCTCTAGAATCAGCAAATCCGGCTCGATGGCCGATAAATGCTCTCGGCTTTCTTCAACAAACTCCTGTAGCAGATTTTCATCTAACCCAGACATCACTAAACCCTTGCGGAATGTGTCTTCACTTTGCCCACTCAACAATTAGAAAGCGCTACCACGCGACCTTGAACCGCTTGTGGCATAACCCTTATATCAAACGGTCTGGCCATCACCATCATATAGGTATATCGCGTGTATCCGTAATGCTCTATTTGGACGAAAAACCGTGTTATACCTAAGAGCTAGAATGTTTGGCGGGGCATCGGGTCTGAGGCCAGTACTTTAGGATGAGCCTACCGTAGAGATTCAGCCAATAGCGTGCGTTCAGGCGGGATGTTTCAAAAGGTCAAGAGGGGAAACACACGAAAAAAGCCCCTCAAGCATATAGAGAGGCTGAAAAATCAAAATGGTGGAGCCGGAGAGATTCGAACTCTCGTCCAGAACGTACGTCGACAAACGTCTACGAGCGTAGGAAAGAATTGTTGTCGGTCCGCCCAAGTCGCTTTCCGTCGGCTAAGAGCGGCCCCAAGCGTTTAACCCCGCCGGGTTCGGCCAGAAAGAGTCGCTTTCACCCTATGGCCATCGGGTTTCAGCTAGCATGCATAGGGGACCCACTGCCTCGGCATGCTGGAGACAATGAGTGGATCAAGCTCCGGCTTAGTGGTAATGGACTAAGCAGCGCGGCGAGCTGCACGGCCAGCGAAGCGAGCGCGTGCGTCGATCACGTTGTTTTCTTTGTTGGCATTTAATTGCCTGCTTGTTGATAACGGGGAACAGCACCCCGACCCGCAGTTTGTTTCCGTATTCGCCCTGTCAAATCCAAATCGGCCCCATAAAGCTGTGGATGATGCTATGAAGCTAACACCATTCACAGCCTATGGAGGATCAGGTTTCCAGAGAACTTATTGTCAAGGTACAGCTTATGCAATATAGCATAGGACGGGAAGAATTTTGAGAGGTTCACGGAAAATCTCATCTATCTCTGAACCTCATTGGAATGTTTCGACTGGTTTTGCGCCAGCTTGAGCGACTTATGCTTCAATGAAAAAGTATCCAGAAAATACAACTTGTAAAGTGGATACAAGCCGAATGCGCATTTGAGAGCGTTGGAACACGGTCATTCTATTGCACTGCTGGAAGTCGTTCGGTTGGCGGTGTTTTCGTAAACAGGCATTGCTGACTTTGCTGGTTCTCTGGGATTGGCAACTGTTATACCAGGATCCTTACTACCTGATTTTCGGCAGAAAGACGTTGTTGCAACGCATGCCAGGATATAATGCCCGGCGGCGGCTTACCGTGGAACGGCTCAGCATCCCGGATTTTATCACCTCTTCTGATTTGGCGCGGTTCAAGCTATAAGTCGGCAAGTTACCGTTTCACTACCTGGGAACGCTTGGTAATCTGCGCGATAGATGCTTACGCATGACCGGGCGCTTGGAAGTTTCCGGCATAATGCGTTCGACGCCCTGTCCCAGCAGATCCAGTAGGTCTGTGGTGGTGACGATGCCAACGAGTTTGCCGTTGTCCACAACGGGTAGACAGCCAATCGTACGACCTCGCATCATGTTGGCCGCTTCTCGGACGGTGATTTCAGGCCTTGCTGTAACTACATTGCGTTCCATCACGTCGTCAACAGTGTTTCCCATGCGTTCCGCTTCCGAAAGATTATTGATGTCACGCTCGGATAACACTCCTACGATGGATTTTCCTTCCATAACGACCATATGGCGGATGCCATGCAACCGCATCCTTTGGTAGGCAGCCTCCACGGTTTCCTCGGCGGTGATTGTCTCGACGTTTCGGCTCATGAAATCCTGCAATCGCATCATTCAACCCCCCGATTCATTTCGTAGCGGTGCCTTCATTATGAACTTCTTATACAGAAAGACAATTACCCGGTTTGATACTCTGTTTTCCACGGAGCGGAAGCATTCCCAGCGATCCTCAGCCATTTTTCAACAAAATGCCTTGTTCCGGCGGTTTAGATTGCCTTAAAGAAGTCGGACGCTTAGTCGGAACGATCCATTGTCCGCATGGGTGAGAGGGTGTTCAAGCCGGCAATTGGCAGAGGCAATCCTCGGCGTTAAGATGGGAGCGGTTGTGAAGAAGGGGGATGCCAGATGCATACTGCAGTCCTGGCGTTAGGCCTGCTGCTCATTTTGTCTGAGCTGGGGGCGATTGGTTTTATGCTGGTGAACAGTGTGCAGCGTATTGCACAGCCCGAAGCATCCGTGCACCTTGCGCGAGAGCATCATGGGAAGCCGAAACGGACCCTGAAGGTCATGGTGCTGGAGGACAAAAAAGTCCGTACGCATACAATTGCTGATCCGGCAACAGAAAAACCGACTGAAGATTTACTCCCGGAGGAGCAATCTCAAGTCGGTTATTTCTCCTTAACGCCTTAAATCGGAATATTCCGAGGGGGCGTTTTCTGATCCAGTTCATCCAAATACGGATTCAAATCCAGCTTGGCTCCTGTAGGCACCTGGGTGGGATCTGAAAGGTTCATTTGCTTCAAGAATTCATTGGCGAGCTGTTGAACAGATTTGCCTTTGACATTTACCCCATCTGGATTCAGTTTTTTGACAGCTTCCGCAAAGTCCCAGGCACAAGTTCCATATTCAAGTGTTACCGTTTGATCGTTCCCCATATCGCTGATTTCATTGGCCAGCGCATCGCTGACCCGGTTTACATTGCTGTTTTTCCGGATTTGTGTACGCGCATCTTCCCAAGACAATGATTTAGCTGCAACTTCTGTCATGCGATTTCTCCCATCTCCAATATAAAAACTGGCATTCAGGCCAGCTGTACAAATTAATAAAAAACAATCAGTGGGGAAATTGATCAGTGCGTTACACTTTAATACGTATCGTTATTCTGCTTGTAAAAGGGCATCAATCAGTCGGATAACCGGTGCTTGTGTCTTTACATCGTGGATCCGGACATAGGTGGCTCCGTGTGCAATGGCAAAGGTAAGGCTTGCCGCCGTCAGAGGTTCTCGTTCCAGCACGCCGATGTCTTTTTGCCCCAAGGTCAGGAAGGATTTCCGGGAAGTTCCTACGAGAATGGGGCAGCCCAGTACCTTGAACCGGTTTAAATGCTTCATGAGCGACAGATTGTGCTGCAACGTTTTCCCAAACCCAAAGCCGGGGTCTATGATCAAGCGTTCACGGGCAATGCCAGCAGCTCTTACTTGTTCAATTTGTCTGGAAAAGAATGCTAGAACATCTTCCACAACACCATTGGGGTAGTGGGGAGCGTTTTGCATGTTTTCCGGCAATCCCTGGCTATGCATGATGACAAGCTCTGCCTCTGTGCGTGCGACCGTTGGTAGCATTTCCGGATCGAACTGAAGGCCAGAAACGTCATTAATGATAGCAGCCCCGGCTTGTACGGCTTCTGCCGCCACTTTGGCTTTTCGCGTGTCCACGCTTAGCGTTGCTTCTGGAAATTCCGCCTGGAGCTTTTTTATAACCGGGATGACTCGGGCGAGTTCAAGTTCAACCGGCACTTCCAGCGCGCCCGGACGGGTGGACTCTCCGCCGATATCCAGAATGTCCGCACCTGCCTGTAAAGCTGCTTCCGCTGCGAAAAGCGCCGCGTCCACATTACGGAGCGTTCCACCATCGGAAAAGGAGTCCGGAGTGACATTCAGGATGGCCATGATTTGCGTGCGTCGAGACGTCATGGCCGCTGCGTTTACCCTTTCAGCCGACTGAGAAAATCGGTTCTGGAAATGGTTTCCTGCTCTTTAGTAGCCAGGTGTTTCACCTGTAGCGTGCCCGCTTGCAGCTCTTGTTCCCCTAGGATGAGCGCTTGACGAGCGCCGAGTTTGGCGGCATGCTCCAGTTGCTTGCCGAAGCCCTTGCCGGAAAGATCCACCTGCACCTTGTAATCCTGATCCCGCAAGGTGTCTGCCAATGCAAAAGCCGAAGCGTACTGATCGGTGACAATGTAGAAATCCAGAGGACGCTTGGGAAGCTCTCCCACCAACGTCATGAGCCGCTCCAAGCCTAGAGCCCAGCCAACTGCCGGAGTTTCCGGGCCGCCCAGTTCGGCCACGAGATTGTTATAACGACCGCCGCCGCAAACGGCATTTTGCGAACCCAGATTGGTGGAGGTGATTTCAAATACGGTTTTAGTGTAGTAGTCCAATCCCCGCACCAGATAGGGATTCCGTTTGTAGCGGATGCCCAGCGCATCCAGAATCATAGTCAATTCCGAAAAGTGCGCCTGGCATTCCGGAGAGGTAAAGTCGGTTTCCAGGAACGCTTTGACTTCCGACTTGGCATAGATGGCTTTACAGCCTGCCTGTTTGCAATCCAGCATCCGTAAAGGGTTTGTATGGTAGCGGGTCTGGCAATCTTCGCATAAATCAGGCAGGTAAGGCTGAATCAGCGCGCGAAAATCTGTTTTAAAACGTTCCCTGCATTCCGGCGTGCCGATATTATTGATTTCCAGGGCCAGATTCGGGAGGCCCAGCTTTTCAAAAAGCCGAATGGCGGTCCAGATGACTTCTGCATCCGCGGCAGGGGTGTCCAGACCAAACACTTCCACGCCGATTTGATGGAACTGCCGTTGCCGACCTGCCTGAGGGCGCTCATACCGGAACTGAGGGCCCATATAATACAGTTTGACGGGCTTGGGCCACCGGCTCAAACCTTGTTCGATAAAGCAGCGAACCACTCCCGCGGTATTCTCAGGCCGTAGAGTCAGGCTGCGGTCGCTTTTTTCAAACGTGTACATTTCCTTGTTAACAATATCCGTCCCTTCGCCCACGCCGCGTTCAAACAGTTCGGTCGCTTCAAAAATCGGGGTCCGGATTTCCTGATAACCGGTGTTCTGCAAATGCAACCGGCAGAGCGATTCAACGTATTCCCAACGTTCAATCTCTTCTCCAAAAATATCCTGAGTCCCTTTGGGGCGTTGAATGGGTAATGTACGGACTTTTTGCATTGTAGGCCTCCTACAGATGAGCTGGCACGGCTGCCTGCAATGCACTCTGTTGCAGCTCCAGGATCTGACGAATCCCGGAATCGGCCAAATCAACCAGTTGATCCAATTGTGCGCGGGTCAACGGGGAGCGCTCGCTGCTCATCTGAAGTTCGATGATTTGTCCGTGTGCGTTCATGACGATGTTTGCATCCACTTCGGCAACGGAATCCTCCTCGTAGTTTAAATCCAGGAGAGGCGTGCCTTCCACCATGCCGACGCTGACTGCTGCCACGGGGATAACGGCGGGAAGCTCTTCCAGTAGGCCGTCCGCTTTGAGTTTGTTCAGGCAGTCGACCAGGGC
>DATNQC010000135.1:0-4995 GCA_036702885.1 Oculatellaceae cyanobacterium
AGCAAGGAAACATCAAAACAGGCTTCATACGACTTGGTGGACAAAATAACCAATAAGCCCGCTATCAGCAGGATTTTGGCATTCTTCAGCAATCGCGCGGAAGGCACCGGGTTCAGCAAGAACCCCAGCATCAGCAGCACGGCAATCAACATGAAAATGGCCGCTTTGGAAAGACTCAACAGTAAACTTAGCACGCCCACCAAAATAGCGGCTGCAACGCCAAGCCATCGAAGCCGGGAGGCTGGATGCTGCCCCAGACAGGGCAATAAATACAACACGCTTAAGGCTATGTAATGGGCCAGATAGGCGGGATGTTCAAAAATACTTTTGGCGCGTCGGGTAAAGCCATCCAGAATGCTAAAGTGCTCGGACTGGTACATCAGCAAGCCCACCAAGGCAATGGCAAAGACGCCCAGGGCTACGGTGCTGTCAACGCGATCGAGGAAGCGCTTATCCTGTGACTGCCGCACCGCTTCCACCGTCAGCACGATTTGCGCAAGATGAATCAGTAAAGCGAGCAGGTAATAAAAGCCCAGCGTAAAGGCGCCAGCGTCACTGCGCTGATCCAGAATCGATTCCTGGAAAAAAAGAAAATATCCCACCATCAACCCCATAAACCAGATGAAAGGATTCAGATAGGACACCTGTTTTCGCACTGCAGACGGCTGACGTAGACCAATCCAAAACGCTGGGAGTAGCAACAATAGCACCGTGAGCAGATTGTGACTGACAGGCACGCCCTGTTGGCTGAGGTGATGACAGGTAAAAATCAGCCAGGGATAAAGCAGCCAGCCTCCCAAGGCTAGTATGGCAGGGCGCTTGCAGACACACCGAAAATAGCCCACGTAGCCAGCGGCTAGTAACAACAGACCCAATCCCCAAAAAAGCGCCGGGCCGGTCAGTAGATCCCGCAACGTGTCGCCCCCAAATAACGGGAGAACGCTAAGCAGCAGCGCCGGCAAAGCCAGGCCCGCAAAAATGGAAAGCAGCATATCCCGCTGCTGGTAAAACGAAGTAAAAACCGGGCTTCTGAACATGTTTATCGAATTCCGACCGGAACGTTGCCCGCTTCGGACAGGTCCGCCAGGATGCGGGGAAGCCGATTGCTCACCGAGAGTTTCGCTTTTAGCCAAATGCTGCCAAGGCCGCTGAATACTGCCAGGCACAGCCCCAGCAACACCGCATGGATCTTATTGGGAAAGCTGGCCTGGATGGGGAAATTCGGTTTTTGCACCACGAACACATTGCTCAAAGTCTGCATTTCCCGAATACGGGACTCCAGCGCTTTTTCCTCCAGGCTTTTCAGGGAGACGCTCAAAATGTCCTCTTCTTCGCGCAGTTCGGCAAACGTTTTTTCCCAATTGGTAAGTTGCATCAGTTGTCCATCCAGGCGCTTCAGCTCGTCCTGGATAGAGGCCGCTTCTGTGGCCTTGCTGTCTGCTTTTGCTTTGGCTGATAAGAGGTGCGTCACCGCTTCGCTACGCGGTTGATCGGCAATGACCGCACTGGGCGAATGCTCCGAAACCAGGGTCCTGCGCGTTTCTCGCGCAAGGTCGTTTTCCGTTTGCGCAATTTCCGCAAGCAGTTGCTTCACCTTGGGGTGCTCGTCCGTATAGCGCTCCCGCAGGGCTTTATATTGCTCCCGCAGGCTGTACAACCGCGCGGTTAAATTGGAGATAGTTTCACTACCTCCAAGGGCGACGGCGGGAATGGCCTGGGTGGCGGGCATCCCCAACAATCGTTCATAAGAGGACGCTTCCCCGCGACTGGATGCCGCATCGGCCTGAATCCGGGCCAGCGTCATTTCCAGTTCAGCCCGATGTTTGGCGTAGCGTGCGCGTTCATCTTCAATCGTTGCCATGCGGGTTTGCTGCTTAAAATCGCGAAGATTCTGCCGAACTGCTGCCAGCTTGCGTTTTACATCCTGAATGCGTTGCTCCATATACTGTGCCCGTTCGCTCTGTTCCAGCCGGTTGAGTTGCAGGCTGGCTTCTTTCAGTGCGTAAATGGTGGTTTGCAGGCCGTCTTTCGCAATTTCAGGATCCGGCCACCGAAAGGCAACGGTGATAAAGTCAGTGCCAGCCTGATTTTTCGCATGAAGCAACCGGTTTCCTTTGCCGTAAAATTTCAGCCAGTCCTGTTCGTTCCGGATGCCACGCGCTTTCAGCGCATCTGGATATTTTGTTTTCAATCGGCGCCAGAGGGCATCCCGGATGGCATCCGTTTTGAGTAATCCCATGGTATTCAGAATGGGATTGGCGGTATTGGATGTGGCGGTATTATGAGGGGCCTCCTCATCGTTGCTCACATACCGCGCTGCCATTGCGGAATCTTTAATCAACAGGGTGGCGGATGATGTAAATAGCGGTTGGTAGAAAAACAGGACATAACTCAAACTAAAGGCTAGAATAAAAGCCCCGACAGACAATCCCAGACGGCGGTTCGCCCATAGGTACTTCATCCAGGTCTTGCGGTGATACCACTTTAATAGAGAATCCGTAGAGAAATCATCACCCCGGAAAAATGTTGTTCCCACACAAATTATCCTTTAATTTCAAGCTCATTTTATTTATCCGAAAATCGAGTCCACCCCCCTAAACCAAAAATTTGGGCGGTGCTGGCGCCGGTAATGGCAAAGGATTGAAAGGGCGACCAGAAGTCGGCCAGGTGACGAAACCACAATCTGGATTGTTGCGTTCGACTTTCCGCCACAAAAATGACATCGTTGGGCCGAAGGTAAATTTCACCCTTTTTGGGATCGATGAACAACGTGGACAAAAATTGCCGATCGTCTGAAAACCGACGGACTGCCACTGCTTTTTTATTGGCCCGTGTTGCAAAGCCACCGGCCTTGGACAGCGCGGAATTGAGAAATGGACTGCGCGCATCCAGATAATACAAACCCGGCGTTTGGACTTCTCCCAGCACGCGGACCGGAAATTCTTTAGGCCCGATGGGGGAGCGAAGCAGTAGTTCAAATTCTTCATCCCCCAGTGCCATGGCTTTGGATTCCGGTACGTAAACCACATCGTCCGGTTGCAACAAGGGATCTTGCGTGTGATTGCCTTCTTTCAGCAGTTGCCAGAAATCAATGACGATAGAGGTTGTTTCGGTTGCGTGATTTTCAGGATTAAACGCCGTCCGGGTAATGCGGATGGCCGATATGTCTGCATTGGGCAGCACGCCTCCCGCTTCTGCTAGCGCCTGGCTCAGATGCAAATTACCCAGCGACCACGATGTTTGTTTGGCGGCTTCATGGGAAATGGGAAATTGTAGCAGGCCTGGTTGTTTCACGGCCCCATGAATATGCAGCGTCAAAGGACGCCCGCTCACCAGTGTCAGTGTGACTTTGGGGGATACCAGCAGGCGTTGGAGCCGCGCGATGAGAGCTTCCTTTATTTCATCCAGCGTTTGACCCGCCACCTGAAGTTCCCCAATACCTGCAAACGAAGCCATGCCATCCGGGCGAACCAGAATGCGTTCATCTGAAAATTCCGGTTCGTCCAGAACCTGCACCTTCAGAGTATCGGCTGGGCCGAGTCGGTATGACTCGGTTTGCGCTGGAGGTTGTGGCTCCCATGCAGCGGCATGCGTCCAATGAAAAACTTGTCCAAATAGAATAACCGCTGCAACCCAAACAGCAGCGATGCCCCTGACCACTGACGCTGGCATTTCTTGAATCTCTCCGGTACGCCTGAATAATTTTGCCAGGCTACTTCTTTTAAACCAAACACACCCTTGGGCGTCAACTTTTATTCATATTTTGGGGAAGGCGAGGTTTACATGGCATTGGAATTAATCGCTTCACTCAAGGCATGCTGTATAAAACAAAAATAAAAATGGCCGCCAAGTGGAGGGCAGCCATTTTTCTAATGTATTTTCTTGAAGCGTTTGTTAGTGTCCGCCACTTGCAGAACGCAGCGGGGATACCACTTCGTTGGTTTTGGCTTCAATCTTGCGGAAGTCCTCTTCCGTGTTTGCGCCAAAACGCAGCGTCAGGCAAGGCTCCGTTTTGCTGGGTCGCAACAGGAAAAAGCCGCCTTTAAAATTGAGCCGCAAACCATCCAGCGTCAACACATCCTCAACCACGGGGCCAAAAAAGTCGGGTTGAGCTTGCACCATCTGCTCCAAATCAGCAATGAGTTTTTGCCCATCCGCCGGGTTGCAGTATACGCGCATTTCTTCCGAAACCAAAGAAGCCGGAAGCGATTTGTAAAAATCGGATAATTTATAGGCGGGATTTTCTTTTTTGCGGGCGCTTAAAACTTCCAGCACGCGGCAGGCGGCATATAATGCATCATCAAAGCCCCAGTGCCGATCCCGGAAGAATAAGTGTCCGCTTAATTCGCCGCCAATGGGAATATTCCGCTCTTTCATCGTACGCTTCATAAAGGCATGCCCAGAAGGCAGCAGAAGGGGGCGTCCACCTTGCACCTTAATAAGTTCATACACCGTATGGGCGCTTTTAATATCCAGCAGAATTTCCGCGCCGGGATTTTTTTCCAGAAATGCTTGGGAGAGATATAGCATGATGTAATCGCCCGGCAAAATGGTGCCCTGATCATCAATGACGCCTACGCGGTCGGAATCGCCGTCAAACGCAAAACCGACATCCGCACCGGTGTCCTTGACGGCTTTTTCCAGATCTTTCAGGTTTTTATGCACACAGGGATCCGGGTGGTGATTCGGGAAGGCGCCATCCGGCTCGGAAAATAATTCCACCACCTCGCAACCCAGGCGACGGAACAGTTCCGGTGCGGCAATGCCTGCTGTAGCGTTGCCGGAATCCACCACAATTTTCAAACCTTTGCCAATGGGGCCAAAGTGATTTTCCATCCAGGCAAGATAATCCGGAATAATGGACGCTTTGAGAACGCTTCCCGGTGTGGCTGCGGTGGGGCTGTCCGTCATTTCCTCATAAATCCGGCGAACTTCAAGCAATTCTTCCTCTTGCAGGGAGCGTTGATGGTAGGTGAACTTCAGGCCGTTGTACTC
>DATNQC010000136.1:0-5891 GCA_036702885.1 Oculatellaceae cyanobacterium
CCTCTACTTCTCTACCTGTTTCTTACCCGAAGCCCACTTGCTTCGATATCTAAATATTATTCCAAAAATATATACTTTTCAATCCACTCAAGTGCGTTTGTTTACATAAATAAACAATCGGTTTTAAACCTTTGAGATCATGGCAGTCTGGCTTAACCGCCTGAAATCGGGACCGCCTTCCGAAATTTGCACTTATCCCCCTGTCTTGTTCCTCGACGTGCAAATTCAGCATCAATATCATTCATGATTTCCAGTTTGCGCTGAAGCCAAAGCGGCGCCACTACATGCTGACGATGCCCATTCCCTGCCACACGGTGAATCACGCATTCCGGATGAAGTCGTTCGATAAAGTCACAAATCAGTTGAACATAACCGTCCTTATCCAGCGGCTGCCATTCGCCCCGCAGGTATTGCGCGGCAAGCGGCGTTTTCTCCATTGCGCATAACAAATGGATTTTTACCCCATGCACGCCCAATTCCGCCAATTTGTCAGCGGTTGCCATCTGATCTTCCCAGCTCTCGCCTGGCAAATCCAGGATGACATGGATACAATGCTCCAGATCATACTTTTGAGCCAGTTCATAGGCTTTTAAGAAGTCCTCAAATGTCTCGGCGCGGTTGATTAAATCTAAGGTCCGGTTATGGATGGTCTGCAAACCATATTCTACGGAGACATACTGCATCCGCTCTTTATAGCTGGCAATCAGAGCCAATTTCTCCTCGTCCACACAGTCCGGGCGGGTGGAAATCGCAAGCCCGATAATATCCGGATGAGCCGAACACGCTTCATCATAAAGCGCTTTTAAGCGTTCAACAGGGGCATATGTATTGGTAAAGCTCTGGAAATAGGCAATAAACTTTTCCGCCTTAAAGCGTTTCCGCTGCTTTTCCATATTCTTAAGCAATTGATCGGTAATGCTATCTCTTCGATCCTGCGCACGGGACGAAGAGCCTGTCTGATCACAAAACGTACACCCTCCGTAAGCCTTGGTTCCATCCCGATTGGGGCAGGTAAATCCGGCATCCAGGGTCAATTTATATGTTTTGAACCCGATCTTTTCCTGAAGATATTGGCTGTATGGCTTGTACGGCTTGTTCATTCCATCATCCTACTGTAGCTATTGCAGTTCATGCAAATTTTGTTTCAGCCAGGCATGCCCGAATTCGCCTTAGTGTATGCTTTACAAGGCTTTTCAACCTTTCCTCCTTTTGTTAGATTCAGTGTATCCAAACAAAGCCTTGGCAATTCAAGTGGGTCTATAATTTCCAAGTATTCTGTTCGCTCAAATAAGGGGACACTGTTTCGCTTTTTATGGGGAATCTGATAAGGAGGGGCTGAATGACATTACTACAAACATCCAACTTGACGCCACGGGATTTGAATAATCTGGCCATCTTAAAAAGTTATGGCCTATCCCTGGTGGAAGTCCGAATCTCTCATGTAGCCAGAGCCAAAGGGCAGCTCCTTAGCACAATCCCTCTGCCCGACAATACACGTCTGGTGTGCGTCCTTCGAAATGGCCGTCCCATCACGGAACTGGACGCCGTTTTTCTGGAAGAAAAAGACGCCATTTATCTATTAACCGACGACGAACACACCGTGCGAGAAACCTTCACCCTGTAAGGAATCTTCTCGCACGCGTTTTAATGACTTCTTTATGCCCAATCCTCTTGTTTATGGGCGCATTTTCAGCCATTATGGGGAGTGGGTCTTACACACCCTGGAGAGAGACTCAGCAATTGCCGAGTCTGGCTTGTTTTCTTAGTATCACTCCACCTGTTTAAAAGGCTGAGGTTCAACAACTATGTGCGGCATTGTCGGTTATCTGGGTCACAAGTCTCCCGTTCCGCTTATCGTGGAAAGCCTTCGGCATCTGGAATACCGGGGCTACGACTCTGCCGGCGTTGCCTTCCTGGATGATCAGCAGCTCATCCAGATCTATAAAGCCTCCGGCAAGCTGCTGAACCTGGAAACGCTCCTTCCATCCGAATTACGCCACAGTGATGGCAAGATTAACGGGCGTCGTCACATCGGCATTGGCCATATCCGCTGGGCAACCCACGGGGCCGCCAATGACATCAACGCCCACCCGCACACTGGCTCCCGCAATGAAATTGCCCTGGTGCACAACGGGATCATCGAAAACTTCTATGAACTCCGCAAGGATTTGCAGGAAAAAGGTCACGTCTTTTCATCCGATACCGATACCGAAAGCGTGGTTCAGCTTCTCGAATACCTGTCTCAAACTGAGCCCGACTTTTCCAAAGTGGTTTTAAAGGCGTTGACAATGGTTAAAGGAGCCTATGCGCTCTCCGTCATCAACAAAAAACTGCCGGATCGCCTGTATGCCGCCAGAAACCAAGCCCCTCTGGTTGTGGGAATCGGGCAAGATAGCGAAGGAAACCCGGAATACTTTGTTGCCAGCGATGCTGTTGCGCTTGCACAGCATACCAACCGGCTCATCTTCCTGAAAGACGGCGAGATTGCGGAAATCTCCCCCGAAGGGGTCAAAATCACGGATCTGGCCGGAAACACCATTGAGCCTGTCATCGAAACCATCAGCACCGATCCGCTGACGATCGATAAAAAAGGCTACAAGCATTTCATGCTGAAAGAAATTTACGAACAGCCGGATGTGGTGCGAAACTCTCTCACCGGACGACTGCAAAGCATTCAGCAACCCATTTGGCTTTTAGGCGAAACCGAAGCAAAACACCAGGCATTCGACGCACTCCTGTCTCAAATTCACCGGATTGTCATCATTGCCTGCGGCACCTCTTATAACGCCGGTCTGGTCGGCAAGTACTTTATTGAGGAGTTGGTCCAGGTCCCTGTCGAGGTCGATGCCGCCGGGGAATTCCGATACCGGAATCCTGTCATTCAGCCCAATGATTTGGTCATCACGATTTCCCAAAGTGGGGAGACGGCTGATACATTGGCCGCACTCCGCCTCTCCCGTCAGAAAGGCGCCAAGGTGCTGACCTTAACCAACCGGGAAGATTCCACCATGGCGAGGGAAGCCGATTTTGTCATGCCGGTCCGCGCCGGGGTCGAGGTCAGTGTGGCCGCCACCAAGAGCTTTATAGCCCAGGTCACGGCACTGTATCTGCTTGGTCTGGCGCTGGCTGAAAAGAGAAACGCTTGCTCCAAGGAGCGTCTGGAAGAACTCAAAAGCGAGCTGCTCAAGATGCCCACCCGTATCGAAAGCGTTCTCCACAGCACCGAACCTTTACAAGCGCTGGCCAAGAAATACGGCCAGGCGCGGGATGTCCTCTTCATTGCCCGCGGCATCAACTTCCCGGTGGCGCTTGAAGGTGCGCTCAAGCTGAAAGAGATCAGCTACATCCATGCCGAGGGCTATTCCGGCAGCGAGTTAAAGCATGGCCCCATCGCTATGCTGGACAACAATGTTCCGGTGATTTCGGTACTCACCCAAGGGACCGTCTTTGAAAAGATGATCTCCAACTGCCAAGAGGCCCGCGCCCGTGATGCACGCCTGATTGCCGTCAGCAACGTTCCCATTGGCAAGGAACTGGCCGAAACGTTTGAAGACATTGTGCAGATTCCAGAATGCTCGGATCTCCTATCACCCCTGATCACGACCATTCCGCTCCAATTATTGGCCTATTACATTGCCGAGTTCCTGGGTAAGGATGTCGATCAACCCCGAAACCTGGCAAAAAGTGTGACGGTTGAGTAATCAAGTCGCCATGCAAAGCGCTGCCAGCCTTCATCCTGCAAGCACTTCAAAACATCCGATGATGACCGTGGAAGGGTTTAGCCTTTGGCTGGATGGGTTTGACACCATTCTAACGGCCCAGGAACCTGTCCAGGAAATTGAAGCACGCCTTTTATCTCAACTGAATACCCCAACCCGCCTGCTTCGCTGGGCCATTGTCAAAGTGGAAAATAATCACATCCTGTGCGAAGGGGCGTATTTAAAAAATTCTGGCAATCATTAAGCACCTCTCCAAATTGCTGTCCAGAGTTTATACAGTGTCAGTCATCAACTAAACTCTAGCAGCTGCTTGCTTGGCCTGTTGATTCTTCTTTGTTAGAGTATCGTTGTGCAGGGGCAGCCCAGCAGCAGTATTTGCGTAGAGGAGAATTCCATGGCCACCATGACAACCGTTCCTTGCGAAATTAAAGACCCTTCACTGTCACCACAGGGGAAAAAGCAGATTGAATGGGCAGATCGCGATATGCCCGTATTACGGCAGATCCGCGAGCGCTTTGAAAAAGAACAGCCCCTCAAAGGCATTCGGCTGGCTGCTTGCTGTCACATCACCAAAGAAACCGCAAACCTGGCCCGCACGCTGAAAGCAGGCGGCGCGGACGCCGTGCTGATTGCCTCCAACCCGCTCAGCACGCAGGATGATGTTGCGGCATCCCTCGTCAACGACTACGGCATTTCCGTTTACGCCTACAAGGGGGAATCCGTCGAAACCTACAACAAACACGTGCATATTGCATTGGATTTTAAACCGCAAATCATCATTGACGACGGTTCCGACGTGGTTGCCACCCTGGTGAAAGACCGTGCCGATCTCATCCCCAACATGCTGGGAAGCACGGAAGAAACCACCACCGGGATCGTTCGCCTGAAGGCCATGGAAAAAGACGGCAAACTCCCCTGGCCAGCCATTGCCGTTAACAATGCCCAGACCAAGCACTTCTTCGATAACCGTTACGGAACCGGCCAAAGCACGATGGACGGGATTGTCCGCGCGACCAACATTCTGCTTGCCGGCAAAAACGTCGTGGTTGTCGGTTATGGCTGGTGCGGCAAAGGCTGCGCGATGCGGGCGCGCGGCCTGGGCGCTAACGTCATTGTCACCGAGGTCAATCCCATCCGCGCCATTGAAGCTGTCATGGATGGCTTCCGCGTGATGCCCATTGCCGAAGCCTCTAAAATTGGCGACGTTTTCGTCACCGTGACCGGCAACCGCCATGTTATCGACAAGCACCACTTCCAGCTCATGAAGGATGGCGCCATTGTCTGCAACTCCGGACACTTCGATCTGGAACTCAACCTGGAAGCGCTGGCTGCCATGGCCAAGTCCCGCGAGCAGATTCGTCCGTTCATGGAGGAATTCACGCTGGCAGACCAACGCCGCATTCTGGTGCTGGGAGAAGGCAGGCTCATCAACCTGGCCGCCGCTGAAGGCCACCCCGCAAGCGTGATGGATATGAGTTTCGCCAACCAGGCATTGGCCGTGGAATACCTGGTGAAAAATCAGGGCAAGCTGTCCAATGCCGTCCACCTGTTGCCGGAGCATTTCGATCACGAAATCGCCACGCTGAAACTCAAAGCCATGAACGTAGAAATTGATGTTCTCACCCCGGAAATGACCGAATACATGAATTCCTGGACGGTTGGCACCTAAAACAGGCTATCAACAAGCATTCAAACAGGACGGTCTCCCGTCCTGTTTTGCTTTTAGTCCACCAACCGATACTTCAGCAGCGCCCACATGGCCCCTAAGCCATCTCGCCAGGTGATTTTTTTCCCTTCCTCAAAATTGCGCCCATAGTAGGAAATCGGCGCTTCGTACAACCTGGCTTTTCGTTTCAGTACTTTGGCCGTGATTTCGGGTTCAAACTCAAACCGATCGGATCGAATGGTGATACTTTGCAGCAAATCCGCACGAAAGGCCTTGTAGCAGGTTTCCATATCGGTCAGCGTCGTATTGTACAAAATATTCGTCAGCAGGGTTAAAAACTTGTTCCCGAAATAGTGCAGCACATTAAACGCCCGCACCGGCTTGCCGGCGCTTAAACGGCTACCATAGACGACATCCGCTTTCCCATCCAGAATTAACCGGATCAGCTCTGGGTAATCCTTGGGGTCATACTCCAAATCCGCATCCTGAATGGCAATCACCTGCCC
>DATNQC010000138.1:0-8485 GCA_036702885.1 Oculatellaceae cyanobacterium
CGTCCGTCCAGCGCCACCGGCACATCATACTGCGGCACATTTTTAAATAACAAGCGAAGCGTGCTTTCCAGCTCCGCCTTGATTTTATACCCTAGCGGGCGCTTGTCGCGGCCGTCGGGGTAATGCCAGCTTCCGAGCATATAATCTCCAGCGCCCGTTCAATGCGCCTCAAGGGTTCGGTAATATCCATGGATTGCCCCGCTTCCAACAGCAAATCCAGCAGATTCGCCTTAGCGTCGCTTTCTGTCTCCGTCTCATCCTTTGGTTTCCCTGCGCCTGGCGCCAAATTCACCCGAACGGGACTACTTTCCGGCGTAATCTGGAGGAGAATTTCTCCGGGCGCAATTTCCTGCGTTTTGCCCACATTCCCAAGCGGAACGGATTTAGTGGATGTAAGCCGGACAATGCCGTACCCCTTGGCGGGATAATCCAGCAAATGCTCATCTTCCACCAGCAGGCACTTGAATTTGGCTTCCATACTCTTCAACAGGGTTTCCAGGATGACTTCTCGCTTGATATAAGCGCTGAGCACCTGGCCATAAAGCACCTGCTGGATCTTGGTTGGCTGGATTGGCTCTGTATACCGAAATTCCACAGGCAAGCCACGCGTATCCGTCACCATCAGACCGCCGATATAGACGTTCGGGATCGGACTAGTCACCATCAGGTAGCCAAGTTTAATGTCTTTCATGGGACGCTGCCGTTGAGGGCATTTTTATGAAAAATCGACGGACGAGTGGAAAACTTGAAAGCGGATCCAGCTTCCACGGCTACTGGCTGAGCTTGCTCCGCAGCCTGAGAATAGCCTGCGCATGCAGTTGGCAGACACGGGATTCCGAAACGCTGATGACCTCACCAATTTCTTTCAGCGTCATGTTTTCGTGATAATACAGCGCAATTAACAGCTTTTCACGCTCCGGCAGAGAAGCAATCGCTTCTGCCAGTCTTTTTCTCAGCTCCCCGGCTTCATACTCGCCCTGCGGATCCGGACTATTCTTGTCCTCCACCATATCCAGCAACGTCATGGAGTTACCGGACGGATCATTCCCGTAAGTATCATCCAGGGATAACACCAGGTTCTGACTTTCCGCCATCATGGTTTGCAGCTTCTGCTTGGTGACGCCCAATTCAGCGGCCAGTTCATCGTCATTGGGGGCGCGTCCCAGCTTTTCCTCCAGGCGCTGCATGGTTTCCACCAGTTCCTTGCTGCGTTTGCGCACACCACGGGGAATCCAATCCTGGAAGCGCAATTGATCAATGATGGCTCCGCGAATACGGGTCACCGCATACGTTTCAAACTTCAGACCGCGATCCGGATCGAAACGCTCTACCGCTTCCATCAATCCCATCGTCCCGTAGCTAATCAGGTCTTCACTCGCGATGCTCATCGGCAACGTAATTGGCAGGCGGCTCACAACATAGCGAACCAGATGCAAATACTTCAAAATCAGCTGCTCGCGCAGCTTTGCGTTGTTCGGGTTCTTCTTATAGCCTTTCCACAAGGCCAGCATATCCTCCGGTGAGGAGGAACCCTGCTTTGTTTCCAGCTTTGATTTGGGGATGGGGTGCTGAGCATCGCTCATCGTTAAGCCACGCGCCTTATGATTTTGCCGTCTTCCTTAATGATTATTATAGGGTCATTCTCCAAGCCGCCTCCGCCTTTTTGCCCTTTTCCGCGGAAAAATCCACCGAATGATACACACAACTTCAGCATTGCTTGACAATCTTTTTTATTGAGTGTCTTTGTATATACATAACCTCTAAATTTATGACAGTTGTATGACAAGCAGGACCATGCTTTCCCCCATGCCTTACGCTGTTTCCCATTCCCCCGTCTCATCACCACGTCTTCAAAACAAACCACCTCATCGCCAGAAGGTTCGTTTTGGCTTTTCTGAACCCAAAGGTCTGACGCCGCAGCAGCTGCAGACCTATCAGGACACCATCTCAAAGAGTTTTCCTGAACTTTCTAAAAAATACGGAAGAAATATCGACATGAAAGACGGCTATAGCCGTCTTTTTTACGAAATGAGAAAGCGCGTGGATCAAACTGTAAAAGTGGTGAGCCCACAAGATATTGTCCGATACAAGGAACGTGGCTTGTTTGGCACGGTGGAAGAATCAGCCGACGCCATGTTTGAACTCTGGGCATTGCGCGCTGTGCAAAAGGGGTGGATCACCCCGGAAAAAACCCAGCATTGGGCTGATGTATTGACGGAGTACCGACAAAAAAAGCTTCCTTATGAAAGCTACTTTGAACGCATTCAGTCGGAGTTGTCCGAATCTGATGTGGAAAACTTTCAGGAAATGACCGGCCTCCCTTCCACCCAGGCAAAGCAGATGCTGGCGCTGATTAGTGGAAAATTCGGACAGTTTCAGGTAGACTACCCGAATTTTGATATGAAGGAGCACTTGGCGCCTTTACTTCAAGATGAAATCAATGAGCTTTTTGAAAACAAGCAAGGATTCTCACTCTCTAAAACCGTCCTGTCTGCCGTAGGATGGGCCTATTCACGCATTTCACTTCTGCCGGTCCGCGTTTTCGACAAGTTGATGCTGGGTTACGTGAACTATGAAACCCAAATGCCCTTGGAGTTCCACGACATCACCCCCTTAACCTGGTACAAAACAGTCAATCGGCAGCACATGCAATATATGCATTATTATGATCCCAACAAACCACCTAGCTTTCAGGACGCTTACAACCTAAGAAAAGCCCAGTATAAGCCTTTTGAACTCCTTTTAGAGGCTGGAATCCTCAAGGGTGCCGAACGAAAAGCTCAAAGAAGCAAAATGAACGTGATTGGCTAATGCCTCATGGGCACGCGTTTCGCTCAGTTCGCAATGGCTTTGGCCACTAAAAGTTCAACATTTTGTTGAGTGTCAGCAAGGCGGTGTAAGTCGGCAGCACGTAAAGCGTTTCATCCGGTCCGGTTTGTTCCAGCGCTTTGTTGAGCGCCTCTTTCAAGTCCGGAATGACTTGCAACTGTTCTTCCGGAAGCCCGGCGTACTTTAGCCGCACGGCCATGTCCTCTGCACGAATTCCGCTTACGACAATATTTTTCCCTTGTGGGATCGCCTCAAATTGCGCGTCCCAAATCCAGGAGACATCCCGACCATCCGCATAATTATCATTGAGAGCAATCAGCAACCGACCATTGGGATCTCCGCCCACCAGCTTCAATACTTCGGAAGCGCCAACCGGGTTTTTAATGAGCATAATCAGCACGTTTTTGCCGCTCAGAACTTTCTTTTCCGCACGACCAAACACGCTTTTGTAAGTGAGAAGTCCCTGGCGGATGGCCTCTATTGGGAGGCCCAAATCTTGTGCAACAGCCACGGCCGCAAGCAGGTTATACACATTGAACAGACCGGGCAAAGGCAAGGTTACATTAACGATTTCCCGGCCATACCGCAACCGAATCTCACTAGCCTCCGGCTTGACCATGACATGTTCAGCCGCTACGGCCAAATCCGGTCTTTTAAAGCCGCAGTTGTGACAATGGTAACGCCCCAAATGTCCAAAAACCACTGAATCATAGTCTAACGGCCCGCGACACGCCGGGCATTGGCTGACTTCCCGCGTAAACGGCACCGGACAATCTATCTGGGCACGATACTGATACTCAACCTGCTCAATTCCAAAATACAGTGTCGTGTCATACGCCTTCACCAGAGGATCCTGACCCAATGTTGTCACCAAAGGGTCATCGCCATTTAGAATCAGATGCCCGGTCCCCAGCATGATATCAGTCTGATGAATGCCTTCTCTGATCATCCGAGCTGTGGTGTCCAGCTCACCATAGCGATCCAGCTGATCCCGGAACAGATTGCTGACCACCACGCGTTGCACACCAATCTCCGCCGTCAGGCCCTTCATGGAAGCCTCGTCCACTTCCAGCACCGCATAATCGGCTTCCAGACGGCCAAACAGTGAACTTTGCCGAACAAGCGCCGCGGTAATGCCCGGAACCATATTGGCGCCCAAATGGTTATGCACCACATGGTACCTTGCAGAACGCAGGAATTGGGCCAGAAGGCCGCATGTTGTGGTCTTCCCATTGGTGCCTGTTACGGCAATCACTTGCTGGCGGACTTGTTTTCCCAAACTGCGCAGCAGGTTCGGATCAAGCTTTCGGGCCACTTTACCCGGCAGGCTGGTCCCAGCCCCCATTTTCAGCAAAGCGCTGAGCGTGGCCACGGCCTTACCCGCATTAATGGCAACTTGTCGTCGAAGCGTACTCATAAGTTCCATTGTAGCGGATTACAATGCTTTCGCGACGTGGGACGACCATCTGTTTACTGCTCCATCATTGGCATGATTCGCTGCATTAAACATAGTCGCGTTAAACAGACGCCTGAAGCTGCAAATCATCCGGCAGTTGACGATCCGGCTCACCAAGCGGAATGCGGAAGCCGAAGGTGCTGCCAACACCCACTTCGCTCTTCACAAAGACTTCGCCCCCGTGGTGTTTTTCAATGGCAATTTTGACGAGATGCAAGCCAAGGCCCGTCCCTTTGACTGTATGCACCTTGTTTTCCACCCGGTAAAACCGATCAAAGATAAACGGCAGATGCTCTTCTGGAATGCCAATCCCGCTATCCTGCACGGAGACTTCCAAGGCATCGCCCATTTCCGTCACTTCCGCACGGACCTTGATGCGACCGTTTTCATCCGTGTACTTAATCGCATTACTCAGCAGGTTCCGCAGCACGCGCTCAATGCTATCCGGATTGATAAAGACCTTGGGCAAGCCGGACTCGATGGCGGTGCTGAGATTGATTTTCTTCTGGTCC
Source organism: Oculatellaceae cyanobacterium (assembly GCA_036702885.1). Lineage (GTDB taxonomy): Bacteria > Cyanobacteriota > Vampirovibrionia > Vampirovibrionales > Vampirovibrionaceae > DATNQC01. The sequence goes on from DATNQC010000138.1 coordinate 4,798, forward strand.
GCCAACACCTTGACGGATTGCACCGTGAGATTGATGACCGGTGTAATGTCCACCAGTTCGCGCTCCAGAACCACCGCGCCTTCTTCCAAACGTGAGAAATCCAGAATATCATTCACCAGCTTTTTCAGCCGATCCGTCTCTAAGTTAATCGTCTCGATGAACTCCGAATACGTTTCGGGGTCCAAATCTTTTCCATGGTTGTAGATGGTATCCACATAGCTTTTGATGGTCGTGACCGGCGTGCGCAGCTCGTGGCTAACGTTGGAGATGAAGCTGGTTTTCATCCGGTCCACCTCCGCCTCTTTGGTCATGTCATGCAGAATCAGCACATAGCCCAACAGGTGACTTTCCGCATCCTGAATGGGCGATAGCATGACCTTGAGCGTTTTGTCCGGCAATTCGAGCTTATGCGTCAACAGTTGCGGCAATTGCGTCGGTGTTTCCTGATACTGCTTTTCAAAGTCCGCAATGATGGGCTCAAAGCAACGCACGTTTTCTTCCGTCACGTATTCCTTCAGGCTGGAATTCACCGCCCAGTCCCCGGATTTAAAGCCAAGCATCCCGCAGGCGGAATCATTGATAATGACAACCTTGCCCTGCATATCGCAGACTATAACCCCATCCGCAATACTCAGCAAGATCGCCTTCAGCTTGTTCCGCTCAAACGTAATGGTTTCCAGATTCTGATCCTCATAGGCCCGCAGACGCATAGACATATCATTAAAGGATTCGGCCAGCGTCACCAGCTCGCCCCACAGGTCATGCTCCAGGATTTTGTAGCCAAAATCACCGGTGGAAAGGCGCTGAACCCCACGGACAAACGTGCGCAGGTGCTTGTTGAGGATATAGGTATTGAGCGAAACCGCAAAAACAGAGATGAACCAGGCGCTCAAGAACATCCAGATGATAATCCCCTGGGTGGCGTTCTTGATGTCTTTCAGGGTTTTCCCGGTCAGTTTAACGTGAACGCTCCCGATAACCTCCGGGGGAGAATCATCATGCACCACCTTTTTTAAAGGGGCCACATAGTCGGTTACATGTTGCAAATCCTGCTCCGGCAAGGATTTGATCCGCTTGTAAATCAGTTGCCGCTTGGCATCATAAAACTCAATGCCCGCAATATCATCACTGGACTGCACCATGCTGTCCGTAAACGTCCGCACATGAAATTCACTATTGGGACTCTGCAGGCGTTCCGCCCCACCCACGGAAACCACCTGCGTGATCATATTGGCGAAGCGATCGTAGTTGTCATTCAGGGCGTTGTGGTAGTTCACCTGAATCACATAGGCGACCAGCAGAAACGAAAAGGAAATCGCTGCAATGACAAAGAGCAGGATCCGGTTTTCGGAGGAAAAATAATGGTTTTTCGACACGAACGATGCAGCCTCTCTCAAGATCCGCAGGATTGTGAGTGATCCCGTTTCAATGATCCACCTCTTTACAATCCGTCACACTCATTGTACCCCATTCGCCCAGGGGTGGAACAAGCATCTACTCCAAGAAGCCGACCCAGCGTGACATAATCCGCCCACAACGCATCATCAAGCCTTGTAAAAAGGGCTATTCCAGAATGCGTCCCTGAAGCAGTTCCAATGCGTGTTTTTTCGCTTCAGCCAGTTCCGGATCTGCGCTTAAAGTCGGATCCAGCACAAAAGCAGGCGCTTCCAGCGCGTGTTCCGGTTCAGCATCCGGTTCATCAGACGAAACCTTTTCGGACGGGGCAGCAGAAACAGCAGCGGCGACCGGCACAGGCGCTTCTGAAGGCTCCTCGTCCTCTTCCTCGTCATCGTCAAATTCAGGCTCTTCCGGCTCTGGAACATCTTCCAGCCAGTCTGCAGGAGCTTCCGGAATGATAGGCTGTTCAGGCGTAATTGGTGGCGTCGCCATGGCCGGCGTCGGCGCAGTCTGAGGAGGCGACGGTGGTGGAACAGCCGGCCCGTTAGCTGCCGCTGCAAGCACTTCATCCCGCTTTTTCTCCAAAATCAATTCCACCCGGATGGATCGCCCGTAAAACTTATCCACCGCTTTTTGCAGATGAATGAATTTATCCGGCTTTTTCAACAGGCTTAAAGTTGGCTCACTGGAACACCCTACCACCAGCACATCGTTTTCCATGCTAATGGCAAACGTCTGCTGCTGTAATAATGCCCGCGTCGTCAGGCTAGGCACCGTATTACAGATTTGCGTAAAGCTGACCTGCAAGCTGGCATTCCCCACTGGCGCTGGCGGCGCAGCAGGTGCGGGCGCAGGAGCCGGTCTAGTGGCAGGCATCGGTGCGGCGGGCGGTGTGCTAGTAGCAGCCGGCATTTTCGCTGACGTCGGCACCGCTACACTAGCAGCAGGAGCCGCGGGGCTAGCGGCAAGAGTCGGAGTAACCGGAGCGCCCGATGCCAAGTGGGCTTCCAGTTTGGCGACACGCTCGGCCAAATCTTTCACCAGGTTGATTTCATAACGGTATGTCAGCTCAATCAGCCCCACTTCCAACCATAGCTGCGGCTGGTTGCTGTTTCGAACATTCCGCTCTACGAACGAAAGACGCCCGATAATTTGAGGCAGCTCTTCCGGCTCTGGAAACAGCTTGGCTTGCTCGGACAGTTTTTGATAGTAATCCTCCGCAAAACCCAACTGCGCCGGAGTCGCCTGCGCACCCGCCGCCTTGACCAGCAGCAGGTTGCGGAAATGCATCGTCAAATCTTTCAGCAATTGGACCGGCTCAATGCCGCGGTTCAGCAACTCGCCCAAATCGTTCAACAAATCAGCAGAACGGCGCTCCGCAATTGCAGCCCCCAGGCGCAGTAACAAGTCTTCTTCCAGCGTGCCTATAAACAGCGCAACATCCTGCCGCTCAATCACCTTATCCTGTTGCGCCCGGCTTAAAACGGATACCTGATCCAGCAAGCCGACCGCATCCCGCAAGCCGCCCCGCGCGTGACGCGCAATGGCCATCAAGGCGTCATCCTGAATCCGGATCTGCTCTTGTTCCGCGATGTAGCGCAACCGGGCCACAATGTTTTCCGTGGTAATGCGGTTAAAATCAAAGCGCTGACACCGGCTGATAATAGTCGGCAGCACCTTATGCGCCTCAGTGGTGGCAAAAATAAAGATTACATTGGCCGGCGGTTCTTCTAGGGTTTTCAGCAGCGCGTTGAACGCCTGGGGCGTCAGCATGTGGACTTCGTCGATGATGTAAACCTTGAACCGCCCCGTCATGGCGCTGTATTGGCAGTTCTCAATCAGTTCGCGAGCATCCCCAACCCCGTTATTGCTGGCTGCGTCAAATTCAATTACATCCAGTGCGTTCCCTTGCGCAATACCGACGCATGACGCGCACTGGAGGCAAGGCGTTACCGTGGGACCCTGCTCGCAGTTCAGTGACTTGGCAAAGATACGAGCAGATGAGGTCTTCCCCGTACCGCGCGGCCCACAGAATAAATAGGCATGCGCCACTTTATTTAAACGGATGGCATTCCCCAACGTTTGCGCAATAGCTTCCTGTCCGACCAGATCCGCAAAGGTTTGGGGACGGTACTTGCGATACAGGGGAATATAGGTTTCAATCCGCGTTTCAGTCATGACGTCTCACTCACGGGCTGGATGCACATCGTTCCGGTGACCCTAGTGTACTGAATTTTGGCGGCGGAATAAAGCAGCCCTTCATCCGATAACAGCCGCAATCGGTCAGAAT
>DATNQC010000008.1:0-2401 GCA_036702885.1 Oculatellaceae cyanobacterium
GCATTATCCACCCCTATCACATCCGCTCCTGCTTCAGCGATTTTGGCGGTTAACTGCCCAGTCCCACAACCCAGATCCAGCACGCGTTCTCCCGGCTGCGGCTTGAGCAGCGACAGCAAACTTTCTCCCTTTTCAAAAACGAAATGATGCTGTTCCTGATACAGCATGGCATCCCAGGATGTGGAGATTGGCGGAGTCTGGGGAGAAGAATTCATATGCATCTTTCTGACTGAACGATTGAAGTGATTATATCGGAAAGCCGAACAGTCAAGCAGTTTCAATCACTTCAACGTTAAACCTCGCTGCCCATTCCCGCAGTAATTCCTTGACCTGAGGCGTCCATGCCGGCTGATTCGGCTCATTTCGGGTTTCAAACAGCGGAATGCCCTTCAAGGTATCGCCTTCCCAGCGCGGGAACAAATGAATGTGAAGGTGTCGTACCTCCTCCGACAGCGTGACCCAATATACCCGGGGAGAACCAAAAGACTCCAGCCTGGCCGCCCACGCTCGTGCCGCCGTGAAAAGTTCGTTTGGACAATCCCGATAGCTTTCCACAGCCTGGCTGGGCGCCAGCATTATATAGCCCTTTCGGGCGCCACAAAGCGCAACCAGAGTCTTATTGGTTGGGACCGAAAAAGGATCTCGCATTTCTCTCTCCGCCTTTGCAAGTCGATTCTTTCTCTGCTAGGTTAAGAACCATCTTTCCCCCAATGGTAGCGTATTGCCCATGAGCACCACAATAAACGCCGGTCTGTTTGAGACCAACCGAAGCGGCTTTCATCTGGATGATTACGACTATCCGCTGCCGGAAAAACTGATTGCCCGTTACCCGCTACCCAAGCGGGATAGCTCCCGGATGCTTGTACTACACCGGGATACCGGACTGATTGAGCACAAAAGGTTCGCCAATCTACCGGACTATCTCCAACCCGGTGATTTGATGGTGCTGAACAACACCAAAGTGCTTCCCGCCCGCTTTTTCGGAAATCGTCAGGGGCTGACGGGCCGAGTGGAGGTTTTAATGCTCCACCCCACCGGAGATGAGCATAACGTGTGGTCGGCGCTCATGCGTCCCGCCAGAAAGTTAAAGCCCGGCACGATTGTGGAACTTCCCGGCACGGCTGCAACTTTGGAAGTTTTATCCGTAGGAGAGCGCGGTTGTTGCCGCATCCGGGTTCATCCGGCTGAACACCAGGACGTGCCCACCTTAATGGAGCGGGTCGGCTTGATGCCTATTCCGCCATATTTGCGACGAGATGCGGAGGAAAGCGACAAGGAGCGCTATCAAACCGTGTTTTCCAAGGTCCCTGGCGCGCAGGCCGCCCCAACTGCCGGATTGCACTTTACGGAAGAAACCCTGACTGCACTGGCAAATAAGGGTATTCAACGAGCGGAAGTCACACTCTCCGTGAGCGCAGGAACCTTTCGGACGGTGGAAGCGGACGATATCCGTCACCATCGGATGGACCCGGAATTTTACACGGTTCCACCAGAAGCCGCCGAACTGGTCACCAGCACCCGTCAGGCAGGTAGCCGGGTTGTCGCTGTTGGGACAACAGTTGCCAAAACGCTGGAAAGCGTGGCCTCAAAGCATGCAGGCGCTGTTGTTCCGGAATCCGACTGGAGCCAGTTGTTTATCTACCCCGGCTTCCGATTTCAGGTCACGGATGTACTGCTGACCAACTTTCATTTACCAAAATCGACGCTACTCATGCTCATAAGCGCCTTCGCCGGGCGGGAAAACATTGCCCAAGCCTACCAGCAAGCCCTTCAGGAGGAGTATCGATTCTTCTCCTATGGGGATTGTATGCTGATTTTATGATCCCCTGCCTCTTCTGTGTGCTTCCCAGGCTGCTTCTATTTCTTCTTCCGCGTTAGCGCCCTCGTAGAACCACCTTGGGAGCCTACCTCCTTATTGAGTCTGTCAACCTGATCCGTCCTTCTTTCTCCGCCGCGCCCGCCTTTTTGAACCTTCCCAGTATCCCCTCCTCCTCTTCTTTTGCTAGAAAAGGTTACTGTATCAGTACCAGATGTTTCCCTCATCGAAACATCCGAAGCGGCTTTTTGTACATTAAAACGGTACTGTGGCATGATAAAATGAACTTCCATCTGTCTTAATCCCCTTTCTTCCTACTTCGACAAAAATCAAACCCGTATAGCCGGAACTGACAAAAGAAACCCGGTCATTCAAAACTTAAGCAAACATTAACACAGATCACGTTTCAACTAAAACGGGTTTTCTATACAATGGAACATCAGCAAAAGGATGACATGAGTTCCCCATGTTTACCGGGTTAATCGAAGAAGTCGGAAGCGTTACCGCGGTTGAACCCAGTGAGGGCGGTTGCCGTTTCACGGTGCAGGCTTCCGTGGTCACGCAAGGCATGGCCTTGGGCGATAG
>DATNQC010000150.1:0-1708 GCA_036702885.1 Oculatellaceae cyanobacterium
AACAAGCCATCCTCAAGTAGTTCGTGAGTAGTACACGGTTTGATAAAGTTCTGATACACACTACCCATCCAGGGCGGAAATGGCGTTGCTGTCAGTCCTATTGTTTTCAGCCCAGGCTTTTCCTTGATAATTTCGATCAGCTTCTCACGGCGCAAGTGCGCTTCGTCAACGATCAGCACTCCTGCATCATCCGGGAAGTCGCGCCGGATTAGCGTGTCAGCGCTGGCAATCTGAACTCTGCAGTTTTTGCGGTATCGCGCATCACGGCGCCATATTACGGACAGGTCGTTGTGCCCGTACTGCTCGAACCGTTCAAATGTTTGGTTAACCAGAGTAACGTATGGCGCCGCGAATACTGTTTTTATCCCAGCGCTCGAAAACGCCTCGCACAGATACGATGCCAGCGCCGTTTTGCCGTAGCCGCATGGAGCATTGATCAGATGCGTATCGTGTTGTTTCCAGCCCTTACGCAGTAGATTAACAGCGTGCTGCTGTTTTGGTCTCAAATCTTCAAGTTTCATACTTTTGGCCTCCAGTCTGTGCTGAATTTATTTCCTTTCCCTATGTTGCAGTCTTCGCAAAGAATCTGCAAATTCTCAATATTTAGAGCTAAATCTGGACGCTTTGATCTAGGTTGAATGTGGTCAACATGAACAACTATCCCGTGCGACTTTGGGCTTCTGCCGCACATCATGCACTTGCATTCGTACAGCTCAAGAACTTTTGCTCGCAATCTACGCCATTCGTCGGATGAATAAAAATCTCTATTTAGGCATGGCTTTCTGTTTGTATTCAGTGGTTTGTGATTTTTTTGAGCCCATGCCGCTCGCTTATTGGTTATTGTTTTCGTCTTTTTCGAACAGGATCGCTTTATTGCTTTTTTCACCTTTTTGCTTTCAGTGGTTAACCCTCTATTAACAAACAGGCTCCACACCTCTTCGTCAACCAATATGCCATTAATGTGATTTCTCCAATCCTGGCGTCCAGTTATAGCAACACCTATCTGCTCCTGTGCGCGACTAAAACCTTTCTTTGGCTTTGCTTTCTTCATAAGCTCTCGTGTTATGAGAATTTTCATTTTTTTTCACCGTTTCTTTCTTGCAGGCATAGCTCCCCCATTACCCACACCCTTGGTAAGGCCCAGCGGCCAGGGGTTTACTGGATAACTTGCCCACACCCTCCGGTGGTTAGCCGGACCGCATCCAGCCTGGTTAGGGCCAATCAGATGCGGCAGGTCGGCACGAATGCCGCCAAATAGTGCCCAGGTTAACAGGGGGTCGGTTAGAGCCTGGCGTTTGGTCGCGGGTTAGTTTTGCCGGGTAACCCGCACTGCGTCGGAAGACCGGGTCGCGACGTGTATGGCTTGCGGAGACGATAATAGACTGGTAAAATCTTCTTATCGCTGTTCAAGGCCGTCAAACCAAGATTCACAGCGACGGGGGTCACAATCGTGGCCCCTTTCTTTTTCGATTGTAGCTAAAGAAAAATCAGTAGGCAATTACCATTTTGAATCTGGCTCTCGTGGCTGATACTTGTACTTGTGCCAGCCGTCACTAAGCTCAATTGCATCATAACTCTGTCGTCGTTCTGCGAAATCAAGCTCTACAGCAAGCGCGTGAAGTTCGTGCTTGCGCTTAATCTGCTCCATTCCTATCCAGTCGGCATCTGCATTGCGTTTCTGTAGCTGTTTTTTTGTTAAATTCATGCA
>DATNQC010000045.1:0-3157 GCA_036702885.1 Oculatellaceae cyanobacterium
CGCCTCGAATGTCCACTTTTGGCGTTACGTAACCGACTTCATGGGCAAACAGGTCTGTAATCCGGGATTGATCCAGCGTGGTGAAATCCGCCATCATCTGCACGCTCAACTGGCGCAGCACTTCGTAACGCTCCAGATCAAACGGATCTTTTGAGTAGGTTAACCCCCATTGCGCCACGGCATACACCTGCTTAATCCACTCCAGCCAGGGATGTTGCCCGGTTTCCGCCTCAAATGGTTTCATCGATTCCTCAACACCTGCAATGCCCATGGGGGTATTATCCCGCGATCCGGTCATGAATCACAACCGATTCTTGCCAAATCCACTCATCAGTAGGAAATTTTCCAAATGAAACAATAATGCCCAGACAGTTGCCAATCATCCGCAATTTGCCTGGGCATCTCAATTTTGCTTCCGTTGATTACTGAACCGGCTTGCCTTGATACTCCCCGGTCAGCGTTTGCAGAAATTGGGCAATTTCCTCCGTTTGACGCTCATCCAGCTTCTTGCCCAACTGCACTCTGGCCATCACGCGAACCGCCTCTTTCAGGTCGCTGGTTGAAGCATCATGGAAATAGGGCGCCGTCTGCGCGATGTTCCGCAGCGTCGGCACCTTGAACTTATGGCGATCAATTTCGCGATGGGTGACGTTGAACCGCCCATTGTCGGCCTCGGTGAGAAGCCCGCCTCTCTCTTTGAAGTAATCCACCTTACGGCCCATCTTTTCAAAAGTCATGCCGCCCAAATTCGGTCCCATATGGCAGGATGCGCAACCAACCAACTTGAACAAATCGTAACCCCGCTTTTCGGCATCAGTCAGCGCCTTGCTGTCTCCAGCCAAATAACGATCAAAGCGGCTGTTCGGCGTCATCAGCGTTTTTTCAAACGTAGCGATTGCATCCGTAATATTGTGCTTGGTCACCCCATCCGGATACAGCGCCCTGAACACAGCCGCATACTGCGGATCCTGTTTGATTTTGACAACCACGTCTTCCCATTTCGCACCCATTTCAACGGGGTTGGCCACAGGTCCCTCCGCCTGTTCACGCAGGTCTGCCGCACGACCATCCCAGAACTGGACGAAGTTATTGGCGGCATTATAGACCGTAGGTGCGTTAATACCGCCTTTTTGCCCAAAAATCCCGGTCGCCACCGGCGCACGATCGGTACCACCTTTTTTCAGGTCATGGCAACTGGCGCAAGAAAGGGTGTTGTCGCCAGACAGGCGGGTATCATGGAACAGCTTGAAGCCTAACTCAACCTTTTGGGGATTCAAATTGCTGATGCGTGTAATGGGGCGCACCGGCTCGTTCCAAAGTGCAAGCTTACCGGCGCTTTTTTTGCGTTCCTCGCGAATCCAGGCAAGCAGAGTTTCCTTGTCCTTTTTAGTCAGCCCGGCATTCCAGTGCAGCGCCCGATACCGTAATGGCGGCATACTGCCATCCGCCAAAACCACTTCCAGTTTCGCCAAATGATTTTCCCGCACTTCCTGCCCGGATAAGACTGGCGTCAAATCATACGCACTCAACCCGGCCTCAATGTCCTTCCGGATAATCTGCTTGGCAATGGGCAGCGAAAAATAGAATGGATAATTGGTTTTGGTAGAGTGGCAATCCATACACTTCTGCGCAAAGATTTCCCCTGCCTGCCGGGCGTATGGATTGTTGCTGCCTGCAAATACGGGTTCTGAAGCAGGCCTTGATAATAACAAATTACCAATTGGCAATGCCGCAAGTAAAATTAAAATGCCAAGACCAGACAATAATACTGTTTTTTTCAACACAAACGCTCCCGATAAGACATATTGACTGATTCATATTCAACGCTCAAATCCAGCAAGCCCGATCGAGTCCAAATCTCAATACTGTTCTAGACTTTGCGTCAACTTGAGACACTGAATATAAAAGGAACCACGCTTACAGCCGGTGTTTTGAGTGTATCATTTTTTGCCTGAATACGTGACAGACTTTCGCGAACGGAACGCGACCTTAAGGAGTGGAAGCTGGCCGATGCTCTCCATAAAAGGTAATCTGGTAATCCTTGATCTTGAATTCGTCACCCAGGCTTTGGCAAAGCTGATCGACGCACTCCCAAGGGATATCGTGAATCGCACCGGTGTTCAGGTCGATAAAGTGATGGTGCGGCGCGATATTCGCATCATACCGGGTTTTCCCAGGCTCCGGGGAGAACGCCCGAACAATGCCGGCTTCCGTCAACGTGTTCAACGTATTATAAACGGTTGCCCTGGAGCAGCTCGGCAGGCGCTCCTTGACGGCCTCAAACACCTCATCCGCACTCGGATGCTCTATCGTGTGCAGCAAATAATCGGTAATCACCACGCGCTGCGGCGTAATGTTCAACCCCTTTTCCAATAACAAGGCGCGTGCCTGCTCTACGGTCATGATGAGCGCCTCCCTGTGGGAGATTAACTATCTAAATTTAGATTAATTCTAATTTTGGCAAATGTCAATGCCAAACGACTACCAAGGGCGTCCGGACACGCAAAGACGCTTAAAAGCCAGCATATCCCGTTATTTGCTCGACTGCCTATTTAATCCGGACTAATGTCGTGTTCCGGCGGGTTTTGGAACGGCCCATTTCCGTATTGAGGGCGATAATACGCCGCTCGATAAACTCGGAATTTCGTCCAGCCGGACGCATCCGCAGCACTTGCATATAAGCTTCCACAGCGGCTGCACGGCGTCCCGCCTTATCCAGCGTAATCGCAAGCCCCAGATGACCGCGTGTAAACTCAGGCGCTTTCGCAATTAACGTCCGGAACAAGCGCTCTGCCTGCTGTAAATCACCAGAACGCATGGCTAAACTGCCCAAATTGTTGTATGCCGGCAGAAAATCCGGCTCAATCTCGATAATTTCCTGATAGAGACGCTCCGCATAAGCGATATCGCCATCCATTTCCACCACCAACGCCAGACCAAAGCGAGCTTCCACGTTATAGTGATCCAGCTTAATCACGCGCTCATAGTGCGCAATGGCTTTTTGCGCATATCCGCACTCCGCGTAACACTTGGCAGCATCCAAATGAAGCTCCTTGCGGAACGCATTCAAACGAATCGCCTGGTTGAGGTATTGCAGCGCACCCAGCGTATCCCCTTTGCGGCGCAGACACTTTGCCAAGCCCAAATAGGCTTCGGT
>DATNQC010000173.1:0-2991 GCA_036702885.1 Oculatellaceae cyanobacterium
GGCATCGGCTATCTGCCACAGGAAACATCCGTCTTTCGCCGTCTGACGGTTGAGGAAAACCTGAATCTGGTTCTGGAGTTTCAGCCAATCTCCGCCCGGGAGCGACGGCAACGGATCGACACGTTACTTCAGGAGTTCGGGGTCGAGCGTCTGAGGCATACCCCTGCCATCAGCTTGTCCGGCGGGGAGCGGCGACGGGTTGAAATTGCGCGTGCCATTGCCACCAACCCCCAATACCTGCTGTTGGATGAACCGTTTACCGGTATTGATCCCATCGCCATTCAGGATATCCAGAAGCTGATTGTAGTCCTGAAAGAACGTGGACTGGGCGTTTTGCTCACCGATCACAACCCAAGGGCGACGCTTTCAGTGGTTGATCGGGCCAATATCATTCACGACGGCAAAATCATCTTTTCCGGCACCAATCAGGAAGTCGCAGCCAACCCACTTGTTCGATCCACCTACCTCGGCGAAGATTTTACGCTGTAAGGAAGCAACCCGGTGCGCTTTAAACCTTTGACACTTTTGGATCGCTACCTGTTCACCCAGCTTTTTTGGGTGATGGTGTTTGCCATCGTTGTTTTCAGCATCGTCTGGCTGGCGCCGGAAACCCTGTTCAAGCTCACTCAATACCTGTTTTCCGGGGATATCACCCTGAAACAGTTCTGCATCATGTTTCTGTATCATATCCCCAGCGTCTTGCAGCAAACGTTGCCGGTAGCAGTGTTGTTGGGCAGCATTCTTTTGTTTCAGCGGCTGAGTCAAACCTATGAAGTGGTGGCCTTTATGGCCAGCGGCATCAGCACAAAGCGCATTTTGGTTTCTGTTTTTTGGGTTGGTCTTGTCTTTGGCCTTTTGCATGTTCTGGTGCAGGAATGCGTCATTCCGCAAACCGCAAACCGGCTGGAGCGGTATTATACGGATCTCAACCTGAAAGACTTACCCGATCGCAACTTCCTGTTTGTGGAAAAAAACCGCCGTCAGGAACTGAGCAAGTTTTTCATGATCGGCCAGATTCAAAAGCCTCAATTATCCGATTTCATCATCCTGTACTACGATGAAGTCCCCGAAAGTGGCGGTGTCCGGATTTCCCGCATTCTGAGAGCGAAAACAGGACGTTGGCTACCGGAAAAAGGTCAATGGCAGCTTTTGGATGGCATTGAATACGTCCTGAACCGGGAAGGCGTTTACAAAGATATTCGTAAATTTACAGAACAGCAGATTCGAACGGATCATTACGCTTCCATCCTGCTGGATTATTCCCGTCTGAACCCGGATGTGATGCCTTGGGGACAGCTCAAGGAGTATATCAAACTGCTGAAGGAAGGCGGGCAGCTTCAGGATGTACCTTATTCAGAAGTTCGTTTATGGCAAAAACTGGCTGCACCAGTCGCCACCATTATTTTTGCCATGCTGGGCGCTTTATTCGGGATTGAGCGGGTACGCAGCAATAATGTTTATGGTCTTATCTTCGGGGTTGTAGTGATCTTCTTTTACAGCATTCTGGTGCCGTTTTCGGGTAGCTTTGGCTCATTGGATCTTGTCGCCCCCTGGTTGGTCGCCTGGCTACCTTTGTTGATCACCCTAGTGCTGGCGTGGGTGCTGCTCTCTCTCCGTCCGCGTCAGGGGTAAATTGGGAATCTGTTTAATTAATGGCGCCCACGACAAACTGAATCCGATGAATTTGGATACCGGTTTGCGGTTCAAACTGGTTTAATGCCGCTTGAAGCGCTTGGGTATAAAAGGCCAGCTCCGAAGCTAAGGCGGCATGCTGAACCCGAACCACCAGAATCCGCCGATTGCCTTGCTTCTTTAATTTGACCGCCTTGGTTTGAGCGGCAGCTTCCGTACCGAGCAATGTTGCCGCTTGGGAAGGCCAAAGCCGGAGGAAGGCCAATTCGTTGATCTTATTGTCCAGATCAAGCGTCCGACAAAGTTCCGGCAGCACGTCGGCCAAGATATTCAAAGAACCAGAACGCTCAGGCTTTTTGCTTCGGTATTTGGACATTACACCTCCACCGCAGAGTTCAATTCACCCTGACAAACCCGGAACACCGCAGTCCCTTCACCGGATTGCCGCTCTAAAAGCGATTGCCAGGTGCTGGTGGGGTGCGTAGTGGTGATAAACACCTGACTTTCCGGGTGAATATGTTCAACGAGAAGCCGTTGACGATCCGGATCGAGTTCCGCCATCACGTCATCCAGCAACAATACGGGCGGTTCCTGCAATTTACGGTTCAGACATTGGAGCTCCGTCAGTTTAAGCGCCAAAACGATGCTTCGCTGCTGTCCCTGGCTACCGTATGCTTCCGCTTCCATGTCATTCAGGAAAAAGCGAATGTCATCCCGGTGAGGCCCCACCACCGAAGTCCCTCGACGAAGCTCTTCCGGCATTTTTTCTTCCAAAAGCTGCAACAAAGCAGCCTCCAGAGAGGCCGTCCCAGGAATCTCTCCAGGTGCAACACCTTCAACCCGATCCAGCACCAAACTTTGATACCGCATGTTCAAACGTTCTTTCGCATCACTCAGTGCCGTATGGGTCATCGCCACCAAGTCTTCAATCATCGCCAGATACGTCAAACGCGAGGCAATCACCTTGGCGCTTGCTGCGGCAAACTGAAGGTTCCAGGCGGACAAATGATCTTTAGAAAACATTTCCGGAGGGTCTTTGAGCAGCCGGTTTTTCTGAAGGCGAATCTTCTGGAATTCCGCCAAGTGGACAATGTGTCGCTTATCGTACTGCACAATGGCAGAATCCAGCCAACGGCGGCGATCTTCCGGCCCACCCCGCAGCAAAAGCAAGTCTGGCAGGAAAAAAGAAACCGTCGGCAGATAGCCCAACACGTCCGAACGGCTCCGCAATGTGCTGGCATTCGCCTTGAAGAGCGTCTTTAACCTTCCGTCATCCAGCCGAACGGTGGCATCCAGTTGAATCCGGCCATCATAGTAGTGATTGGCCAATTGCACGGACACCGTGGCAAACTGGGAACC
>DATNQC010000178.1:0-4599 GCA_036702885.1 Oculatellaceae cyanobacterium
GGGCGGCGTCATGCTGGCTTGCCGAAACTGGGCGGTGTCTCCATTGTTTTGAGGCAATGGTCCAGCAGGGCGCGACATGCCCGAAAGGTTGCCGATTCCCACGCTTTGGCGCTTTTCGGGTAGAATGTCGCTTCCACTATAGGAGGGAAAATTTTTCATCTCCATAAGTAGTTTTACCCGTGTCTAAAACTGCTGGTCCATTATACCTGAAAACGTCATTTAATAATGTGTTTCAATTCAATGATTAAGAAAAAAGATGACAGAATGATGACTTTGCAGCAGGAATAGGCATAAGAAGCGTCTGAATACTGCCGATTTTGCATCTAAGAGATGTGTAGGGGTGATGAAATGCTACCGGACTAATTCAGCTTCCGGAATATTCAACAGCTGATTCAGAATTTTAAAATTACGCCGGGATTCTTTTTTAAGAGGACTCAAATCGACGTTCTGCGCTTGGCTGAATGCGGTCTGCAAAACATCAGCAGTTAAGTTTTCAATCTCTTCAATCCGGCATCCCGGCAAATTAAACATCCGGAGCAAGTTATCGACTTTGGGATCATAAATCAGCCCGTAAACGGGCAGTTTGGCTAAAAGTCCCAGAATCAGGCTATGAAAGCGCATGCCTAAAATCGCATCACAGGTCTGGAACTGCACTAGGACCTCCTCAGGGGGAATCATCCGGACAGAGAGCGTGGACGATTGAATATTCCGGGTGAATGTTTGGAGTAAATGCGTATCCTCCTGCTTTTGGAAGGGGAGTAGCAAAAGCTCGACAGGCTTATTGGATTGTTCCGCTATTTGCTGAAAGAGGTTTCTCAGGTGCGTTAGGTGCTGCTCGGACAGTGCACCCCAAGGCCGGAGTGAAACGCCCAGACGCCAGGGTGTTGCCTGCTTTCCTGATTTCTTTCCGCGTTTGTCCTTGCCGGATGCTTTTAAAGCGGGTGGTTTTTTGGGTAACTTGAGCAACCAGACCGGATCGGCGGTTGCTTCCACTTCCAACCCCGAGATTTCTTCAATCAGCCGGGCGCTTTGTTCATCTCGAACGACAATGGATTCGCACTTGTGCAACGCGGAAGCAGTCACCTTGCGTGACAGAGAATGATTCAGCGGGCCTACGCCTTGCGCCCAAAAGCAGACAGGCACTTCAAAAAAGTGTGCGAGATGAATCAAGCCGCCGTAATACAACGGGCTTGCCGGCCCCGTGGCATCCTGGAACAATCCGCCGCCGCCGCTGATGAATGCATTCGCTCTGGACAAAGCGTCAATGATGTCAATGAAATTCATCCGGTGGATGCTTTGCACATCATACTGCGTTGCTGTTTTACGGGGATTATTGGACAAAACCGTGATTTTGACGCCTTTAGCCTTTAACTCATCCGTCAGGACTTTCAGAATCAATTCATCGCCCAGATTGTCAAAGCCGTAATAGCCCGAAATGAGGACATGCGGACTTAGGCCGTCACGACTTTTCTGGTGTTTGCCTGCTTTTTTGGCGTGAGAGGATTTCTTTTTTTTCATGCGCGTACTTGCTGCTGATACTGTTCCAGATAGGCGTGCAGGGCTGTTTCCCAAGAAGGCACTGCTAAACCGGGGCAGGTCAATGCGCTGAACTTGGGACGATTGGCGGCCACGCTCAATTGCTCACTTTGCACGGGGCGGATGTGATCCGGAGAGAGTCCAGCGGCCCTGCAAATCGTGAGCGCCTGCTCATAACGGGAAATGACAGCCTGATCCGCCACATGGTAGGTGCCAAAAGCGCCGGAATTCATAATGTTTTCCAAAGCGCTGCATACGCTGCCGGTCCAGGTGGGAGAGCCGATCCAGTCTGTCACCACGTCAATCGGTGTGCCTGTCCGGGCGGACTCCAAAACCCATTGCACAAAATTGCGCTTATGGATGCCGTAGGTCCAGCTTACCCGGACGATATAGTAGGTTTCCAGCAGTTCGGAAACCATGAGTTCACCATAATACTTGGACAAGCCATAAGTATTGATGGGATTGGGATGATCCGAAGGTTCGTATGGAGCGTTTTTCAGCCCGTCAAATACAAAATCCGTACTGATGTATATGAAAACGGCTCCCAGCTCCTGTGAAATCAGCGCCAGCTTTTGGGTGCCGTCCTTATTGACGGCCATCGCCAGATCCGGCTCCCGCTCGGCGCCATCCACATTGGTGTAAGCCGCGCAATGAATGATGACTTCGGGATCGAGCGCTTCCATCTTGCGGCGCATGCTGTCGCTGGTTTCCAGTAAGCTCATGTATTCTGTTGTAGACGGGCGGACATCATACCCCTTGGCGCGTAAATATGGCACCAGGTCTTTGCCTAGCATGCCGTTGGCGCCAGTTACCACAATGTTTCTAAATCCCATCGTGCAATCGTTCTTTACGATTTATACGGCAGACAACTGTTGTTGCTCCCGGCGACGAACATTCTCTATCCAGCCGGGATTGTCCAGGTACCATTCTACCGTTTCTCTCAGTCCTTGTTCAAATGGCTTTTGAGCCTTCCAGCCTAACTCTCGCTCAATTTTTCCACAGTCCAGCGCATACCGACGGTCATGACCGGGACGATCCGCCACAAACTGAATGAGGGATTCCGGCTTATTCAGGATTTTGAGGATTTTCCGGGTAATTTCCAGGTTGCTGCGCTCATTGCCAGAGCCGATGTTATAAACTTCGCCAGGCTTTCCTGCTTTCCACACGGCGGCAACGCCTGCGCTATGGTCTTCCACGTGAATCCAGTCCCGAACATTCAGCCCGTCCCCGTAAACAGGAACCGGTTTGTCTTCAGCAGCGTTGAGAATAAAGAGGGGAATCAGCTTTTCCGGGTACTGATTGGGCCCGTAGTTGTTGGTGCAACGGGTGATGCAAACGGGCAAACCATAGGTCTTGTAGTAGCTCAGGGCAATTAAATCTGCAGCGGCCTTGCTGGAAGAATATGGGCTGCTGGGATCGAGCGGGGATGTTTCGGTAAATTTGTCCGGAGCTTCAATGCTGCCATAGACCTCATCGGTGGAAACCTGAATAAACTTGGAGATGCCGGCATTGCGGGCCGCCTCCAGCAGAACTTGCGTGCCGACGACATTGGTGGTGATAAAAACCCCGGGGCCGGTGATACTGCGATCCACATGGGTTTGGGCGGCCACGTTAATGCAGGCGTCCATGCCTGTCATTAGTTGCTTGACTAGGGTTTCATCGCGGATATCACCCTGTACAAAGCGATAGCGCGCATTATTCGCAACAGAGGCCAGATTTTCCGGATTTCCGGCGTAAGTCAGCAGATCCAGGTTGGTGATATGCACGTCGGGGTAGTTTGATAGAAGATGTCGAATCAGCCAGCTTCCAATGAATCCACAGCCGCCAGTGACCAATATGTTCCGGAAATTGGACATTACAACCTTCCCGCTTTGTTCCTGAAGCTCTTATTGTATCAATGTTATGCAAAACAGAACGCCCTGTTAAGGTCATTTTCCGAAAATTCGAGATGCAGCAGGGTTGGTTTTTGCCTCAATGGGGTATGATCGGCTTATGGATTTTGATTTGCTGAATGCCGTTTCCTACCTGGAAAAGCCGGATGGCATCATTGCCGCGCCTTTTAGGAACCGTTACCTGCTCCTGTGCCGGTTTAGCCAGCCGGAAGCGGTCGGGAAACTTTTCCGCTTGAGCCGTTTGCAGCGGGAGCGTCAGCCGATTCTGCTGGGGTATGACTATGATGCGCTGAGGCCTTACTGGGGAACTTTGCCGGAAAAAGCATTGAGGCTGATGCAGAATGCCTGGCCTGGGGCGCTGATTATTCGTCTGCCTCAGGAAGGGGGCTCCTGTAATACCTTTGAGTCTGGCGGTCTGGGGATGATGCAAACGGACAATGCGCTGCTGCTGGATATGCTGGCGCTTCAGCCGGGAGGGATTCTACTGGCGGTGGATGCCTGCCGAGATGACGAAGCGCCCGCGCAAAGCGCCGAGGCGGTGTACAACACCTTTGGGGATGACGTTGATTTTGTGTTCGCGCTGGATGAGCGCATTGTTCCTTCGCTGCCGGAAACTATTGTATCAATTGAAGCGGATGGTTCAATGCGCATTTTAAGAAGCGGGGAGGTTGTGATAGACTAGCTCCGTTGTCTCCCTCAACACAAGAAAGTGCCTGATGCCATGGATAAGCAGGTAGAGAAGGTTATTTTAGGCGCCGATCATGCCGGATATCGTTTGAAGGAGCACCTTGCCGACGCATTCAGGCGGATGGGGCTTCAGGTTGAGGATGTCGGTTGCTTCGATGAGAATTCGGTTGATTATCCGGATATCAGCCGGAAACTGGCCAAAGCCCTGCAAGCGGAACCGGAAACCACAAGAGGGGTTCTCTGCTGCGGGAGCGGTGTGGGCATTTGCATTGCCGCGAACCGTTTTCCCTGGATTCGTGCCGTGGTGGCGCATGATCACAATACAGCCGTAATGAGCCGCCGGCACAACGATACGAACGTGTTGTGCATGGGTGGGCGCGTGATTGCGCCGGAACTGGCGGAGACTATCGCAAAAACCTGGCTGGAGACCCCGTTTGAAGGGGGACGCCATCAACGGCGCGTAGATTTGATGAGTAACTTACAC
>DATNQC010000386.1:0-4541 GCA_036702885.1 Oculatellaceae cyanobacterium
GGGCGAATTGTTCAGCATAACAGCCTCCTGGGTGAGGGACTCGGTATTGCTGCGGCGCTGGCCGTATTGAGTGGGACGACGCTATCGGAAATTGTCGATACCGCCATGCCGCAGGTGCAGGAGATTCTTCAGTCTCGGCATGGGGCGTTGAAGCTGGATGGGCATCCGACCCTGGGTGCAGTGCGAATGGCCCAAAGCCGGTTGTTGGAACTGGATGAGCAGGCGATTTCTCGTCTGCGAGAACAAGCTGCCGCATTTAGCTTGTAATGTAGCGTAGTGCAGCGATTTTTCAAGCAATTGGAATTCTTGAGTACTCTTTAGAGAGACAGTAATACCAAGGAGTGCGTGATGATACCTGGATATACCGCTCAGCCACGATTTACAGGCATTTGCTCTACTATTTCCAATTTCTTGAATCCACAAACCACGATAGCAGAGCAGGTTTTACGGTATATAGATCTTCAAATGCCTAGAATAAAAAATAAAACAAAGAAGGGGGACAACAGTGCGGCGACGCTTCAATTTAACGATGGTACATCATCGGGTATCCAGGTTGCCCCAGCCCCAGGAGGCAGTTATTTTGTTGCTTTCAACTACCAAAAGACTCTAATCAGATATACTATTTTAGGTTTTGAGCCACCAGTATTAAGAGGTGAAGTTACTGTTGGTAACCAGCAAATTGTTCTTGATCCTGCGAATAGAGGGCACCGGTGTCTCATCCGGTTTTGGTCGGATTAGGGGAAGAGGTGCATAACCAAGGCTAAGCCATCTTAAGATGCCAGCCTGCCAATCTATATGAAGGCTTAAAACAGGTCTGCGCAAGCAGTATGGTGGACAATTTAACAAAACGGCCCTGCATCATGCTGGGCCGTTTGAGTTTTTTACGATTGAGTCAGCCTATTTTTGATCGGCTGGCTCGTCCGAAACGATGGATGACTTGGTGTCGCTATTTGGCTTTTGCTTTGGAGCCGTCTTGTTCTTGCTGTTGGTTGCAGCGAGAGACTGGAACTCAAACTTGATCTGCGGCTTGAAGATGAGCTTCAGCAGCACCATCACAAAGCCCCACAGGAAAAAGCCTTGAGTCAGATCAATTTCCGGCCCGTTGAAACCTTCAAAAACCAGGGCATTCCAAAGAACCATCATAAAGCTGGCGGGGAGCAGCAACAAAAGCAGCAATGCTGAAATAGCCACTGCCACGAGAACTAGAACGCCAGAAAAGCCTCGAATATGAAATACATGCATCGCGTATTCTCCGCGGTTAACTTTCGGGATCTTAATGAAACACCGGAAGCTGATACGGCAACTTGGAGGAGGATTTACCCACCCGTCTACTGTTCAGCCTCTGAAATCATCGCCAGCAGATCGGATTCGCCTAATATTTTAACACCGAGTTGCTGCGCCTTCACGTATTTTGATCCGGGTTCCTCGCCCACTAGGACAAAATCGGTTTTTTTACTCACAGAGCCCGATATTTTCCCGCCATGCGCCCGAATCAAATCTGAAGCTTCTTGACGGGAAAGCGTCGGGAGTGTTCCGGTGAGTACAAAAGTTTTACCCTCAAAGAGATTGGAGCTTGCAGCGGGCCTTCCTTCGGAAGTTTCCTCCAGTTGCAGGCCCAGTGCTTTCAAATCGGCAACCAATTGCTGATTTCCCGGATCCGCGAAAAAGGTGACGATGCTTTCTGCAACCTTGGCGCCAATGCCTTCCAGATTCGTCAACGTTTCCAGCGGGGCTTCCACTAGTTTATCTAAATGCCCGAACGTGCTAGCGAGCAGAATGGCGGTTTCCTGTCCGACATGGCGGATGCCTAGGGCATTGATAAGCCGGAACAGCGGGCGTGTTTTGCTACTTTGTATGGCGTTATAGGCATTTTCCGCCGACTTTTGCGCCATGCGCTCCAAAGAAAGAAAATCTGCCACGGTTAGCCGGTAGAGATCCGCTGGAGATTCAACCAGCCCTTTATTTACTAACTGTTCTAGTAGGGCCGGACCCACGCCGTCGATGTCCATTGCCCCCTTGCTGACCCAGTGCTCTAGACGCTTCAAAACCTGAGCCGGACAACTGTGCCGATTCATGCACCTCAGGGCGACTTCACCGGGAAGCTGTCGCACTTCTCCCTGACAGACCGGGCAACTTGTCGGTGGCTCGACGGATTTGTCTGCCGAGGGCGGACGTTTTTCTAAAACGACCTCAATAACTTCCGGGATGATTTCCGCGGCTTTTTGCACCCGGACGGTGTCCCCGACGCGGACATCCTTCTTGGCCAACTCCTCAAAGTTGTGCAGCGTGGCTCTTTGTACGGTAGAGCCTGAAATAAAGACCGGCTCCATGATGGCGACAGGCGTTATCACGCCGGTTCTGCCCACGCTGAACTCAATCTCCAGAACTCGGGTTTCCTGAACTTCTGGCGTATACTTGTAGGCTGCCGCCCAGCGCGGGCTTTTGGCGGTATAACCCAGCTCGTTCTGGGCCGCAATAGAATTTACCTTGATGACTGCGCCATCGGTTGCGAAATCCAGATTCCGGCGCTCGGAATCCCAATAGCGGACAAAGCGCATGACTTCATCCAGCCCTTTGCAGTATTCCCGGCCAGGGTTGATCTTGAAACCCAGCGTTGCCAGGTACTCCAGGGTTTCCCAATGCGTTTTGAGGCGTACCGGTTGCGCCAAGTCTTCTTCCAGAACAGTCGCGCCGTAAAAGATGGCGTCCAGACGGCGGGATGCGGTTACGCGCGGGTCTAGTTGACGGACAGAACCGGCGCCTGCGTTACGAGGGTTGGCGAATTCCGGTTCCCCGCGTAATGCCCGCTCTTCATTGAGGCGGATAAAGGCCTCTTTAGGCATAAATACTTCGCCGCGGACTTCCAGCCTTTTAGGAACCGCAACCTGGCTACCATTGACGGGGATTTTGAGGGGGATACTGCGGATGGTCTTAAGGTTTTTGGTGATATCCTCTCCCATAACGCCGTTGCCACGGGTCGCGCCTCGGACAAAATGGCCGTTTTCGTATATAAGAGAGACTGCCAGACCATCAATTTTCAGTTCTGCAACGTATTCGATGGTCTCTGTTCCCAAGATGCGTTCAATGCGTTTTTCCCAGGCAACCAGCTCTCCTTCGTCAAAAATATTGTCCAAGCTATACATCCGGACGGGGTGCTGCACCGTCTGGAACTCCCTCAAGGGTTGGTCGCCCACGCGTTGGGTGGGGCTGTCCGATGTAATCAGCTCCGGATGGGCTTCCTCTAGCTTGACCAACTCCCGATAGAGCCGGTCATACTCGGCATCTTCGATTTCCGGTCGATCCAGCACGTAATACAGGTAGTTGTGGCGGTTAATCAGCGTTCTTAGCTGTTCGATGCGTTCTGCTGCGCTCTGGGGCATTGTGGCTGCGTCTCTCATCATGCGATGAGTATAGCGAAAACCCGCCGCGTCAACCAGCGGATTTGGGGAGTTTGCGTATTTGGGGCAATCAGAGAAAAGCGATAGCACAAAAGTATAAAAACAATATTTTATATAAATGTAGCCTTATTGGGGGGAGTCAAGGATGCAGACTGCTAGCCGCAGGACTCTGTTACTAGGGGGGGATGGGAGCAGTGGGTGCTAAACAGCCATCCAGAAAGATTCAAACAGATGGGAGACAAATTTTGGGAGACATAAAAACTGTTCAGACTGTTCAGGAGGTGCTGGGGCAAATATCCCCAAAAAAAAGAATGAGTAGAAGGACTTTTTTGGGAACACACGCTCCTGTAGTGGCCGGGAAAGTTGTCACACAGGCTGCACGAGTACCTTTGTTATACCAGATTGTTGCAAAACTTTATTCTGGAGTGACTTCCTTGCTTTAGACTGGAAAGTATTAAAAGTTACAATTCGAATATCATTATCAAAATGAAGTTTACATCTATACAGCTTGGGCTGGTTGCTGTATTGTATAAGCACCCGAGTATTGGCACTCCACTGGAGCCCCTACCATGTATATAGAATGGCGTCAGGGGCTTGACGGAGGGGCTGATTCCGTCCACTGGAGCGGTGTCCGAGTGGTTTAAGGTACAGTCCTGGAAAGACTGTGTTGGTGATGAGCCAACCGGGAGTTCGAATCTCCCCCGCTCCGCCACTTTGATTAGATTTGAGCCCTTCCCTTATTTCTGAGGAGGGCATTTTTGTTTCTTCGGTTTGAGATTCCTTTGCCGACTTCTTGCCGACTTTTCCTCTTGTTGGCGTTCGTAGTGCCATGCTCCGTTTTCTCCTCTACTGAAACTTAAACATCTAAGATTGCTTTTATAAGCCTACAACTCAAACTAAAAATCCTATTCCAAATTGTCTGACTTGCTAAAAGGATCTTCCGCTTGCTTCTCCTCAGCTTCCCACTCACTAAACATCTTATGCTGCTCCGCTTCAGAAAACATCAGATCGAGCATGGCAAATTTAGCTCGCCCACTGTGATCCCTATCAATTCTATTCGTCAGCTCACCCACTAACCCGGCAATTGCTTCAAAAAACCTGCATTCGCTCCGTTCCCATTCCTTCCATAAATTAACAAAATGC
>DATNQC010000190.1:0-3321 GCA_036702885.1 Oculatellaceae cyanobacterium
TGCATCCCAAAAACCTCCTATAAGCCAACACCGCGCTTATTATGTCATAAAAATCTTCAGGTTCAAAATGGAGTCGACTTATTTTTTGCTTTCTCGATTCGCAAAGCTTGGCTATGATGCTGATAGCCCCAATCATGGAAACCGATGATGAAAAGTGCCGCCATTCATCCTTTTGCGCGTAAAATGACCAAAATCTGCCACCTCTTGTATGAAAACGGCTTTGCGCCTGGAAAAACGGGTAACGTTAGTGGGTTGGATGAAGGGCTTTTGTGGATCACCCCGACCGGTTACGGTATGCGAGATATTACACCGGAATGTCTGGTGCAGATTTGGCAAGATGGACGACTCTCAGCAGATGAAGGACTGGCGCCCAGCTCAGAGCTTTTAATGCACCGTAAAATCTATGAATGCCGCCCGGATGTGGGCGCGGTGGTGCATGCACATCCGCCTAAAAGTACGGCATTTGCCGTGGTTCACCAGCCATTGGATCAGCCGGTGCTGTCGGAAATTGTTACGACGCTGCGGGAAGTGCCGTTGGTGCCTTTCTGTCCGCCGGGTTCTCAAGCCCTGGCGGAAGTTGTTGCAGCGAAAATCAAAACCCATGATGCAGTGTTGTTAGCCAACCATGGGCTGGTTGCGGTTGGAAAGACCCTGGAAGACGCGTTTGCCAACTTTGAATTGGTGGAGTCCTTTGCGGAAATTATGTTGCATGCCCGCATTCTGGGTGAGCCTCGTCCGTTAACATCGGCGCAGTTGGATGCAATGCGATAGTTATTAGCACCCGACTTTTCCGACGCTAAAAAAGACCGGCGCTTCTTTTCGGATTCTTGCTGCGATCGCGCCTGTCTTGCAGCCAATGCCAGGCACCCAGTAGAGAAAGGAAGTTGCGAACGCCGCGTGGCTGGTTTTGAGCCTGTCCTTGCGAAAGCATGGTTGCCGGTAGGGCTTGTGGCATGTTTGTTTTAGACCATTCCTGAGGAATGTTAGCAACCAATCGCGTATTTTTATGTGCGGTTTGGAGTGCTGAAACAGCCAGCCAGGCGCGCTTCCAGGCTTCCCTCAAGATATTAGCCGATACTGCCAGATCCAGGCCGATGGTGGGTATGGCATGATCGGGATAACCCAGTCGCAGCGTTCGACCGGATGGACGGAAGCGTTTAAGCCATTGGATTTGGCTTTTTTGCTGATCAGGTGTCTGGTTTTCCAGAATCGGCCAACAAAGTATCGGGATTTCGCCCTGCCGAATGGTGATATGATGCATCATTTGACCTTCACTTTGCCAGAACCGCCTGGCTTCATCCAGACGTTTGCTGGAAAAGAGACGTGATAACCTGGGATTGGATAAGTCTGGCGGGCCGAATGCGAGATCCATGTGTAATTGATCAACGTCTGTCAGGGGAGAACGAGTTTCGGAAACGGAAGTCTTGCACCCCGGAAAGGAACAGACCTGAATGAAATTCACCATCCATTGCCCAACATCCTTTTTACGGAGATCCACGCTCATGACGTGGTTGCATCCGGTGAACATGCGAAGCATTTTGATTTCAGAGTCCAGCAGGAAGTAAATGAGCGTGGCGTTTTCCGGTTTGGTGATGGTGTCCTCCATGCTCTGGAGGATGAGAGCCGGACAGTGAATCCGGGAGGCTTCCCGTTTGCAGACTTCCGCGAGATCCAGCATTTGGTAAATGGAGCCAATATAAGTGCGATAGAGTCCGTAATTTTCCGTATGCCCTTTTTTGCTGGCCTTAAGCGCCTGTTCAATCTTCTTTTGCAGGCGTGGGTCTTTGAGTCCGAAAGGCGCTTTCTCCGTCCAGTAAAAGATGCCGTGCAGCGGTTTCAGGTAGTACCCGATTGGCAGCAGGCATTGGTTGAACTGGAGATTATCCTGACTCATCCCGAGATGAGGGGATAACAATATCAGACCTTTGACATCTGGATTCCGGGCTGCTAGTACAGCCGCCAGCGTAGCCCCCATTGATAGGCCTCCCACATAGACATCCGTGCAATGCTCGCGCAGTTGCTCGAAGGCTTCCTGGGCACCAGCCAGCCAGTCTTTCCAGGTGGTTTTCAGCAGATCCTGATGTGTCCCGCCATGCCCGGCGATTAAAGGAGTTTCCACCTGAAAGCCTTGTTGGGCTAGTATTTTTGCGACAGGTTTTAGCTCGGATGGCATGCCGGTTAAGCCATGAAACAGCAAAACGCCAATTTTTTTCTGAACTTGGATCACACTCACCTCTTTGCACTCAGTGTCGTGACTAAGCCGGTACTGCGACCGCCTTTTGACGTTGTTGCAGGACAGTCTGCAGGTGGTTCTGAATATCCGTGAAATCCTGAAAAGGAACAAAAGGAATCTGTTGTTGTTCGCAATAGGTCTTTAGCTTTCGCTTTGCAAACAACAAATCGGCCTGTAAGGCCCAACAGTAGTCACTCGCGCCATCGCCAATGACAACGCGATATTGCGGGGGGAAAACAGCCGGGGGGAGATCGATATCTGCCTGGCCACCGCTTTCTAACACGTGACATTTGCACATCCCCAACCCACAAGCAGGCTTTTGAGGCGCTGTGCATTGGAGTGTAAACGGCTTCCCTGGTTCGCATTCCAGATGATTGGAAAACACGCCGTCCACCGTGATGCCAACCCGCTCCAGTAGCGCATGGATCACGCGATCCAACCCTTCACTGACGATATAGAATGGAATCCCCTGGGTGTGACACCAATGCCGAAAGTCTTTGAACCCAGGTGTAATGTCTATTTCCGCCAGGCAACGCTGCACGCTTTCCCACCCACCTTGAATGAGCGGGATTTGCCGCTGCATGCATTCCCGGGATGAGATGAGATTCTGTTCCCAAAGCTCTTCCCAGTCACGCCACTCCGGGCTGGCCAGGCGATTCAGCAGGAAATCGACGCAATCGGAAGCGGTGATGGTTCCGTCAAAATCGCAATAAACGGTAATTGGGCGGTTCATCGGCTCTCCCTTAGGCCAATTGCCGTTTACAGTCGGTCAAGACCATATCCAGCAACTCACCGGCCAAGTCCATTTCTTCGTAGGTGATGTCCAGTGAAGGGGCCAGCGTCACCACGTTTTTGTAGTAGCCGCCAATATCCAGAACCAGCCCCATCTTCTGGCCGTTGACCTTCAGATCTCCCTTCAGCCCGCGCTGGAACATGGCGTCTGCCAACGCTCGGTTTGGCGTATAGCCGTCTTTTTGGCACATTTCCATCCGGAGCGCCAGCCCCAGACCGTCCACATCGCCAATTTCCGGGTGTTTGCGCTGAAGTTCGACCAGAATGTTCAGAAAATACTTCCCTTTTTCCGGGAC
>DATNQC010000389.1:0-2193 GCA_036702885.1 Oculatellaceae cyanobacterium
GCTGTGGATGGTCTGATTTTTACGGGTAGTGGGGCGACAGGCCGCTGGATTGAAAAAGAAGCCGCAGAACGAGGGCTATGGTGCAGTCTGGAGCTGGGTGGCAGTGATGCCATGATTGTGTTAGACCACTGCGATGCAGAACGAGCAGCGAGCTATGCTGTTTGGGGCCGGTTTGTGAATGCCGGTCAGGCTTGCGCTGCGGTAAAACGCCTGCTGGTGCCGGAACGGGAGTTGGATCGGTGGCTGAAAATCCTGCGCTGTAAAACATCTCAAATCAAGGTGGGTTCTCCGGATGAGCCGGATTGTCATTATGGTCCACTCATCAGCGAAAAGCAGCTTTTATTGCTGGAATCGCAAGTTCAGGATGCGCTGGAGAAAGGCGCTGAACTGGTGACCGGAGGTCAACGGCTGGCGCGTGAAGGTTATTTCTACCCTCCGACTATCCTCACCCGAATCCCTCCCGATGCCCGCTTGTTGCGGGAGGAAACCTTTGGCCCGGTTTTAGCGGTGATTCCGTATCGCACGGTGGAGGAGGCTGTTCAAATCACCAATGCCACTCAATTTGGCCTGACGGCTTGTGTCTTTGGGCCGGATACTAAGGCCCGACGGCTTGCCGAGCAGCTCGATTGCGGCACCGTGATGATTAATGACATCGGGGCCAGCAACTACGCAATGGTTTGCGCCCCATGGGGCGGGTGGAAGCAGAGCGGCCAGGGTCGCAGCCATGGAATCCGCGCCTTGCAGGAGTTGTCGCTCCGTAAAGTGGTGAGCGCCAACGCACGCTTCCATTGGCCGGTGCTTAATAAGCCGTTGTGGTTGTTTTCAAAAGATGTTCCCACTAAAGATCGCGCGCAAACCGTGCTGGCGTTTGCAAGTCAACATCTTTCCATTCTGAACCCGGTGACCTGGCTGGCCTTCTGGCGGCATCGCAGCGCCACCCGGATTTAGCTTCCAAGAGGTATAGAAACGCTACTTATTTTCCCTATCAGTCATTTTGAGACCATACTTCTCGAGTTTTTCCACTGCGTCTGCTGCCTGACTGACTCCCGGCATAGCTTGCTTGTTGTTGCCCGTTACCAGCGCCTGCTCAGCTGCCTCTATTCCGGTTAGAGCGAGAGCTTGTAGTTTAGTGGGTGGTTTACCGTCGTCACCATGTTTTCTCGACCATTTGCCTCCAAACATAGGCGCGGAAGAAAAAAGAATTCATATTTTTGACCTTATTTGTTACATGACACGTTTTTTAAAAGTACTCAAGTAGAAAGTTGTAGAGCTTAATATTATCTAGAGAAAGCAGCGATGTAGTAATGTTAAATTTTCTTTTTAGGTGGATTGTTTTTAGATAGTCTGATTGCTTGCTCGCTTTCATGGTGCGCTAAGGCTGTTTTCCCCTATTTACGGGCTTCCTGGGCTCTTTCAGTTCCAGCTGTAAACACCAGATCAACTTTATCGAGTGCAGGGTCTGGATGGTGCGGACCTTTGGCAAACTTGACTGTAGGAATATAAGGGGGAATATGCATTTGAAATCTCTTTTAATCAATTTCACATTATTTTTAAAACAGCTTAATGCGCCTTATTTCAACGCTCTCTCATATAGAGAGAATCGCCACTATTTCGGAATATTTTATCTGCTGTATGTTCTTCGTGTCTCACTTTAACAGGATCATCCCCTGCTCTATCGAGTCCGGCCAAGGCAATAAGTTCTGCTTTGTCAGGTCGTCTGCCTGCTTGACCACATACTCTTTGGACTCACCGATGCCAGTCTGTTAATTAAATCCCAGCGCCGCGGGTTTGAGGGGCCTTGGGTTGGAGTTTGGAGGGCTGTTTACTGGATTTTTTTGCCGGGCGTTCCGGCGCCAGCTCATATTGCAATGGCGCAGGCACGCTTGGCTGCACTGTCTCGGCTTTGTTATAGGCGTGGTTCAGTGAGCCGAGTAAATACGCCAGTTCTGCATTGTTGAGCAGGGTGGACTCATTGACGCTGGAAGCTTTAGCGCTATCCGTATAGCTGAGCGGTCCAATCCCCTTGGGTGTTACGCCATCCGTGGGCGCTTCATTCGGCCCATCCACAAGATAGCCGGGCAATGTTTTTCCGGAAATAGCCATCCAGCGGTGGGCAGGATGCTTCACGGAGCGCTCGCCCGTGCCGGTGACATAGGTCATTCCCAGCGGGTTGATGCCATACACCCACTGAAT
>DATNQC010000214.1:0-4104 GCA_036702885.1 Oculatellaceae cyanobacterium
GGGCGGCACCTTCCGGGCGATCCTCAAGGAAGGTCAGGACCCAGCGCTGGCGGAAGAGCTGAAATCCTACATGAATCAAGGCAAACTGGTGCCGATTCAAACCGTTCTGAAGGTGTTCACCAAGGGCTTTGAAGCACTGGCTGCCCAGAATCCGGATGTCAAAGGCTTTATTCTGGATGGTTTCCCCCGAAATGTGGAACAAGCGGATGGCCTTGTATCGCTGTGTGAACAGTGGAACGCCTCTTTGGCGAAAGTCATCTATTTGAATGTCGGCATTCCGGTGGTGGAGCGACGTGCAACCGGACGTCGGTTCTGCTCCAAGGATTCCAGTCATGTTTATAATATCCATGAACCCAAGTTTGCCCCGACCGCCAAGAAGATGAATCCTGATGGCAGCGTGGCGAAAGATGACAAGGGCCGGGAGATCTGGCTGTGTAACGTGGATCAGGCTGAGCTGATTCTGCGCCCGGATGATGAACCGGAAACCGTGAAAAAACGTTTGCAGGAATACGCTCAAGAAACGGACCCGCTGATCCGAAAATTCCGGGAAATGGGGTTACTGGTTGAAATCAACGGTGAACAGCCGGCTGACAAAGTGACCCAGGATATCGAAGCGCATCTCCAGCCTCTGCTGGAACTCTCCCCCACGGTGTAAAGCATGGCAGAAAGAATCGATCGCAAATCCCGCCACGAGATTAGCCTCATCCGGAGCGCCGCTCGTATTAATGCGGAAACGCACCTGGTGGTGCGGGATGCCATTCGCCCTGGCGTTAGCACGATGGAGCTGAATGATATTGCAGAGGCTTACATCCGTAAAGCGGGAGGCATCCCGACATTTAAAGGATTGTACGGATTTCCCGCTACATTGTGTATTTCTGTAAATGATGAAGTGGTCCATGGCATCCCCAGCAAAGACCGTATTTTGCAGGATGGCGACGTGGTGAGCATTGATTGTGGCACCACGTACCGGGGCATGGTGTCTGATTCCGCCGTCACCTGGCCGGTGGGCAACGTGAAGCCGGAAGTGCTGCAATTGCTCAAGGCGACGGAAGAAGGCTTGATGGCCGGTATTGCTCAGATGATTCCCGGCAATTACCTGGAAGATATTTCCGGGGCGATTGAGGATGTATGCAATAAGTACGGTTACGGCATGGTCCGTAATTATGGTGGGCACGGCGTTGGTCGCAAGCCGCATGAGGCGCCCTTTATCTATAATTACCGAACCGGCGATCGCGGTCCCAAGCTGGAAGAAGGCAATGTACTGGCCATTGAGCCCATGTTCAACCTGGGTGGTGACGATGTTTACACGGCAGATGATGACTGGACCGTGATTACAAAAGACCACTTGCCCTCTGCCCACTTTGAGCATACAGTGGTGGTTACCAAAGGGGAGCCCGAAATCCTCACTCTGTTACGTTAATCCGCAGGCAAAACGAGAAATATGTCCAAAGACGTCATTGAAATGGAAGGCACCGTACACGAATCATTACCCAATGCCATGTTTCGCGTGGAGTTGGAAAATGGTCTGGTGATCCTGGCGCATATTTCTGGTAAGATTCGGAAGAATTTCATCCGAATTTTGCCCGGTGATAAGGTGAAAATCGAACTCTCTCCTTATGATCTGACCCGTGGTCGGATTACCTACCGGCTGAAGTAATTCCCCTATCACGACAACTAAAAGGTCAAATATTATGAAAGTCCGTACCTCTGTTAAGAAAATTTGCGACAAATGCAAGGTGATTCGCCGTCGTGGCCGTGTCGCCGTCATTTGTGACAACCCGAAACACAAACAACGTCAGGGTTAGGCTCTTTCAAACACCAGTAAGCCTTGTCAGGTAAAGACGAGGCTTTATTTGGTTTTTCAGTTACTGCGAGACGCATTAACGTTGCGGTTACAGTTTGAATGTTCCCCCTTGATTCCGCAGTATTTTTACATTAACTTATTTTCTCCTAGGTGTCCTACCCCAACTTTCCCTTTGTATAGGCTACTTTTAACCATTAAGCAGGAGTCCTGATGGCTAGAATCGTCGGAGTTGACCTCCCCAGAAATAAAAAATTGTTGTTCGCTCTTCCGTATATCTATGGGATCGGCCTTTCCGCCAGCCGCAAGATCCTGGAGGCAACCCGGATTGATCCGGACAAGCGCACCGATGATCTGACTGAGAGCGAAATCAACGCCCTCCGTGATGAGATTGAGAAAAACTACCAAGTGGAAGGTGACCTGCGTCGCCAGGAAAGCTTGAACATCAAGCGCTTGATCGAAATCAACTGCTACCGCGGTCAGCGTCATAAACGTGGTCTGCCCGTTCGCGGCCAGCGCACCAAAACGAACGCTCGCACCCGTCGTGGTAAGCGTTCCGCGCCGATGAAAAAGAAAGCTTAATTCTTAAGCATTAAGCTTTGCAGCAACCGCAAGATTAATAATGGAGTATAAAGACGACAATGGCTGAAAAGACCGGCAAGACAAAACGAAGAGAAAAGAAAAACGTTCTCCAGGGTGCCGTACACATTCAATCCACTTTCAACAACACGATTGTGAGTGCAACCGATCCTCAGGGCAACGTTATTGCCTGGGGTAGCGCCGGTTCCGAAGGTTTTAAAGGTGCCCGCAAAGGAACGCCTTTTGCGGCGCAATCCGCGGCTGAATCCGTGGCTAAGAAAGCCATGGACAATGGCATGCGCTCTGTAGAGGTTTTCGTGAGCGGACCGGGTGCTGGCCGGGAAACCGCGATTCGCGCCCTGCAGGTCGCTGGCCTTGAAATTACGTTGATCAAGGACGTGACCAAGATTCCTCACAACGGTTGCCGTCCTCCCAAACGTCGTAGAGTCTAACGCATACTTTGGAATCCAAAAGGAGTTTTCATCTTGGCACGCTACCGTGAGTCCATTTTTAAACAGAGCCGTCGCGCCGGCGTCGTTTTGGATATTAGCCCGAAAGTCGGTAAAATGAAGCGCACGACTGCGCCTGGTCAACATGGCGCGGCTCGTAAAAAGTTGTCTGAATACGGCATTCAGTTGGCGGAAAAACAAAAAGTCCGCCGGACCTACGGTTTGCTGGAAAAGCAGTTTCGTCGCGTGTACGAGAAGGCAGTCCGCAAGCAAGGCGTGACCGGTACGATTCTGCTGCAAATGCTGGAATCCCGCCTGGACAACGTGCTGTATCGTTCCGGTCTGGCGACGACCCGTCCGCAAGCGCGTCAGTTGATTGCCCATGGGCATATTCAAGTCAATGGCAAGAAGGTGGATATTCCTTCCTACCAGTTGAAGCCCGGCGATATGCTGATGGTCCGTGAAAAGAGCAAAGGCATTTTCAAGCACGTCCAAGAAGCAAATCCTCACCATTCACCAATGGTTCCCCACTGGCTGGAAGTGGACGAGAACAACATGGTCGTCAAATTCAAAAGCGTGCCTGAGCGTGAGGATATTGATAAGTCCATCAACGAAGCGCTCATTATCGAATACTACTCCCGTTAACCGCTTTCAGCGTTTGCGAGTCAACACACGAGTAAAAGCATCTGAATTTTGGAGCGATAGAATTCATGGATCAGCAGCTGAACATTAAATGCGTCAACACGACAACGGGTTCAGACGGATCGATTTACGGCAAATTCGTCATCGAGCCGCTGGAAAGAGGTTACGGGACCACGCTGGGCAACTCCTTGCGCCGCGTTCTGCTCTCCAGCCTCAAGGGTTGCGCGATTACGTCCGTTCGGATTGAAGGCGTTACCCACGAATTCACCACGATTCCCGGTGTTGTGGAAGACGTGCTGGATGTCATGTTGAACCTCAAAGGGGTTGTGCTGAAGTGCGATAGCGATGAGCCTCAGTACATCCGTCTGGATGTTGACCGTCCTGGTCCTGTCCTGGCTGGCGATCTCGAAGTGCCTGCCGGTGTGAAGGTGGTCAACCCGGATTGGCACATCTGCACCATCAGCGAAGGCGGCAGCATCCACGCCGTGATGACTTCCGAAACAGGCAAAGGCTACGTGCCGGCCGATACCAACACAACCAACAAAGCCGTGGATACCCTGACGCTGGATGCGGTCTACATGCCGATCCGTCGCGTCGCTTACACGGTGGAAGATACCCGTGTTGGTCAGCGCA
>DATNQC010000215.1:0-7406 GCA_036702885.1 Oculatellaceae cyanobacterium
GGTTTGATTGAGGGGAAAACCAGACTAGCCTGGCGACTGCCAGGCTTTTTATTTTCTCAGAATCCGCACGATTTTAACCCACTAAAACCGCTGCCAGCCGAAAGGGCGAATGTGAAGCGCAACCGGAACCCTCATCCTCCCTCACGGAAGCCCTGGCACCCAAAACCGCACGCTCTGATATGATATTTTCGGAATGCTGTTAAAGTGTTCGATCCTGCCGTCGATAACACCCCTGAAAGCATTCCCTTTTAAGCAGTCCGAACAGCCTGCCACCCCTGGGCCTTCCCTGGGATGGAAATGATTTGCCAGGAGGACATCTTGGAAACATCCGAGCCGAAATCCACACCCATTCAAGCGCCAAGCCGAGATCCGCTGGAAGCAATCTACGCGCTCAACATCGGCGACTTCATGGCGGAAAGCTTTATTTCGGAAGATCTCCTCAGCAAAATCAGCCAACGCCTGGCAAACAATCCCGACAAGCTGAAAGCTCAGCTGGAAGAGCTCATCCAGATATATTCCATTGATAAAACCCTGGGCATTTTGGGTTTGGACACCCAATCCGGCTTTTTGATCTACGACTCCATCACCGCCACCTTGGCCCAGATGTTGCAAGTGGACGCCTGCCATCTGTTCCAGGCGGCAACCAAGGATAATGGGGAGCAAATGCTCAGCCTGACGGGGACATCTGTCCCGCTGGATAGCAGCCAGCGCTGGGAAATCGGCGTCAATGTCCGAGCCATCAATTTCCTCGGCGATGTTTACCGCGAGTTGGAAACCCAGGCAGTTGAAGACGTCCGAAAACTACCGAGTTGGAAACCCATTGAACGCCTGGGGCAAACAAACACCCGGGCCATCATTGCCGTACCACTTAAGGACGCGCACCGCCGAACCGGGGTTTTGGTGTTCGAGTCGTATCAGCCAACCGCATTCCCACCGGAATTGGTCCACCTGGCGGAAGTGACCGGCACTGTCTTTGTCACTTCCACCCGCCTGCAACAATTGATTGCCCAGGCGCAGGAACAAATCACGCTGAGCGCGCCTGATCCAAACCTGCTGGTGAATCTCCGGGCGCAAATTACGGAAAGCATTGCGGATTTGGGTTCGCAGCAACAAGCCTTCGCGGAAAGCCTGGCCGCCGCCATTGACGCCCGGCATCACTTTACGCAAGGCCACTCTCAGTTGACAGCCAAACTGGCCAAGGCCATTGCAGAAGCCCTGCAACTCAATGAGAAAACCATCGATTTGGTTTACCTGGCCGGGCTGGTGGGTTCCATCGGTAAAGTCCACATTCCGCCCGAATTAACCGGAAAAACCGGAAAATTAACCCCGGAAGAATGGGAGCGCTTGCGGGATCATCCCAACGTGGGGGTTGGCCTGCTTGCCAAAATCAATTTCCTATCGGAAGTCTCTCCTTATGTGCATTCCCAAAACGAACGCTGGGACGGTAGTGGTAGACCGGAAGGACTGCGAGGACGCAGCATTCCTTTAGGTGCGCGTATTCTTGCCGTTGCCAATGCGTATTGCAGTATGACGCACGATCGGCCTTACCGTGGGAAAGCCCTATCGCACGAGCAAGCCGTGGAAACCCTCCAGAAAGAAGCGGGCACTCAATGGGACCCGCTGGTCATTGAAGCCCTAACCAAGCTCCCGCCAGAGGCATTCCGGTAAAGAACAGCCGCACTAGGAATGCTTTTTGGGAGTCCCATCCGGCTCCGGAATTTCCAAAATCGGGGGATGTACGGCTGGATTCCGATGAAACTCCTCAAGCTGAGATGAGAGATCATCTTGCAGCCTTTCAGAGGAGCTGACAGGTAGCTTGCCCCCGAAGAAATTGGCAATAGAGCGAACCACCCTGGACAGCCGTCTCAGAATCGTCTCATCAATGGGAACCGTCTTATGGCTTTCTAACGTCACCACCCTGCCATCCGCACATGCCAGGCTATCGACAAAATGCTGAATCGTATTTGGCGAATCCAGCTCATCCTTCAGGAGCAATTCCACGCCAAGCCGGTGCGGTATCACCAGGCCACCAAGTCCCTCATCCCCATTGAGCACCTCATAGGGCGGACTCACATGGTGCAAAGGATTATCAAAACGTAAGCTATGGTATCCTTGAAACCCCACTGGTAAAGCCTGCATCTTGCTCCCCTTCAAGCTAACCAAAACCACACGTTGTCTTTTCGTTTCAGATTACTCTGATCGGAAGGTCCAATCCGATCGAACGGGCGTCCACACCGAAATATCCCGCTCGCCTTCCAGGAGTTCCGGTAACGCTTCATGCCAAGCCTGTCGATAAGGCCGCTTGAGCTGGACTTCCAGCACATCCTGATGATCCCGCCAGGTCTCATACAGCATAAAGCGGTTATCATTTTCAGGATCAACATGCAGCGCCGCGTTCACAAACATCGGTTCATGACGCATGGCATCCAGCACGTCACCGAGCAGTTTCAAAAACCTTTCTCGTTGCGTCGGGATCACTGAGAAAGTAATGACATAAGTAACGTTCAATCTACCCCCAGGCGCATTTTCACGATTCATACATCCACTGCGCCCACAATAAAACTATTGATAGTAACTGCATAAACAGCCCAAAATTTCAATGCCGGTACATCCTGCAAAATCCGTCAGGCACGGTGCCCAGTCTTTAAAAACGCCACCACAAACAACACCGCCCAGAGCAAATCGAGCCCTGCAAACACTGCCATCGTCGCAGCAACCCGGCCAGTCCCATACAACACGAAACCGGCCAGGACAAAGCTGATTTTCTCCAGGATGGCAGGAATCATCACCGGACGATAACGCGCGGGATCGGATGCAAGCAATAGGAACAAAACCTGCCAAGCCAGCGACACGCCCAAAAAGCCATAGTAGTATTCCGGATGGGTCACCGCCGGCGGAGATTGTTGGCCAATTGTCTGCTCCATGAAATAAAGCGGCGTCAGCACAAGAAATCCCCAAAGCCCTGCTGCAAGAAAAACGGTCCGGGCAAACTTCATCACGTTCTCCATCCGCTAACTACTGCTAAAATAATATCCTTTGATCCCGTTTTCGGAATGAGCGATACGCCATTGTTTCACGTTCATGACTTCGGTTTGTCAGAATATTCCACTGTCTGGTCACTCCAACAGGACTGGGTGCGGCAACGTGTTCAAGGAACTTTGGCAGAGGATAAGCTCCTTGTCGGAGAGCACTTCCCGGTTTTTACCGTAGGGCGTCGCATCAACCCGGAAAACTGGCCGGACACTGGCATTCCGGTGCTAAAAACCGAACGTGGCGGTGATATCACCTATCACGGCCCTGGGCAGCTGATTGCCTATCCGATCTTCCTGCTTCCTGAGGGACGGCGCGATTTACGGCGTTTTTTGCGAGACTTGGAAGAAACCATCATTTTGACCTTGGCGGGATTCAACATTCAGGGGGACCGTGTTTCCGATCTGACCGGCGTGTGGGTCAAAAGTCGAAGCGGCGATGGCTTTCGGAAAATTGCTTCCATTGGCGTTGCCATCAAACAATGGGTCACCTATCACGGCCTGGCGCTAAACGTACAACCGGATCTGGAACCGTTCCGACAAATCAACCCTTGCGGGTTGCAAGGCGAACTAATGACCTCAATGGCGTGCATTGCCGGACAGAATTTCCAGATGGAAACAGTCAAAGAAGTTTTCGTTCGACAATTTCAGCGTGTCTTTGGATAAAATCCACGTTTGAAAACAGGATCCTCTTGCATGACCGCCAGCCATGCGTACTCGCTCAAGTTCCATCAACACTGTCCAGGTTGCACTTTTGCGACATTTTGACGCCGAAGCGAACACATCGAACGCACTTACGCCTCCGCTGCATGCTTTCCGGATGCGCTTCGGATCAAATCGGATTGAGCAAACCCATAAAGCACTGAAGCGTGTTTCGGGTAAAGTTCTTAACGTGGCCCATGGTTTCTGCTAAAATATGCGCACTTTTATGGGCCCGAATGTATGTTTTTGGGTGTATACCGTTCAGTTTGGTTGTATTTAAAGCCACTCAGTCCAAGACAGAAAGAGCAACGACAATGAATCGCACTAAAGATTTATGCTGGATGATTGGCGGCCCGCAAGGAACAGGTGTTGACTCCTCTGCAACCCTGTTTGCCCGTAGTTGTGCAGCCGCCGGTTATTGGATTTACGGTCGCCGGGAGTACCACTCCAACATTAAGGGGGAGCATAGCTACTTCCAGGTGCGGGTCAAGACGGAACCCGTGTTCTGCCATGTCGATCCGGTCCAGCTGCTGGCCACCTTTGAAAACTCCACGGCCGAGCTTCACGCATTTGAAGTCGTGGAAGACGGGGCATTCATCTACGATCCCAAGCTGACCGATCCCACCAAACTGAACCTGAAGCCGGGCGTTCTGCTGTTCCCGATTCCTTTCGATGAAATTCTGGAAGAAATCGCCCAGGCAACCGGCAAAACAGTCGTCAGCCTGGCAATCATCAAGAATACCATTGCAGTTGCTGCATCTTTGGCGCTCTGCAAAATCGACATCAGCGCCATTGAAGAAGCCCTGAACGGCATCTTCACCGGTAGCAAGGCCAAACTCATCCCCCTCAACATGCAGGCTGCCCAGCGCACCTATGAGATCATGGCCAAGCACCCGGATCTGGATAAATTCAACTACGTGATGGAAAAACCGACCAACCCACCGGCTAAAGGCTCCCGGTACATCCTGAACGCTGCGATTGCAACCGGGTTGGCTAAATTGAAAGCCGGCTGCCGTCTGCAAACCTACTACTCCATCACCCCCGCTGTAGATGAGTGCATCTATCTGGAAGAGCAATCCGAATATGGCTTGCCCGTTGTCCAGTGCGAGGATGAGCTTGCCGCCATCAACATGGCCATCGGCGCTGCAACCACCGGGATTCGGGCATCCACTTCCACCTCCGGTCCTGGTTTCGACCTGATGACCGAAGGGATGGGATGGGCTGGCATTAACGAAGTACCCGTGGTGGTGTATGACTACCAGCGTGGCGGTCCGTCCACCGGTTTGCCGACCCGCCATGAACAAACAGACATGCTGTCTGCCGTATTCAGCGGTCACGGTGAATACCCGAAAATCGTGATGTGCCCGGGCGATGCCGTTGAACAGTTCTACGATTCGTTTGAAGCGTTCAACTATGCGGATCGCTACCAGACCACGGTTATCTTCCTCAGCGACAAGTTGCTCGCCAACAACACGGTCTGCGTGCCCAAGTTTGACGAATCCAAACTGATTGTGGATCGCGGCGAACTGGTCGATGCTTCTCATGTTGATGAAAACAATATTGAGGAAGCGCTGAAGAAATTCCCGCGCTTTGAGATTACAGAATCCGGCATTTCCCCGCGGGCGTTGCCTGGCATGCCGGGACACATCTACTGGATGACCGGTGATGAACACTGCAAATACGGTCACATCACCGAAGATCCGGAAATCCGCATCCCGATGCAGGAAAAACGGATGAAGAAACTGGAACTGGCAGCACGCGAAATTCTGCCGGAAAACCAGTACGTCATCCACAACCCCTATAACGTCAGCAATCCGGATCTGTCCTTCATCAGCTGGGGCTCCACCAAAGGGGTTATCCTGGAAACCATCCGCGTGCTGAAGGAACAGTACAACATCACGGCGGAGTTCTTCCAAATCCGGATGCTCAGCCCATTCCCCGCCGATGCCGTTCTGAAGTACCTGCAAAACGCCAAACGGCCCGTTGCAGTGGAAAAGAGCTACGGTGGTCAGATTACCCAGCTCATCGCCATGCGGACCGGCTTCCAAATCCAGCACGAAGTGCTGAAATG
Source organism: Oculatellaceae cyanobacterium (assembly GCA_036702885.1). Taxonomy (GTDB): domain Bacteria; phylum Cyanobacteriota; class Vampirovibrionia; order Vampirovibrionales; family Vampirovibrionaceae; genus DATNQC01. The sequence continues at coordinate 5,803 of DATNQC010000215.1, forward strand.
GAGCGGACGTCCCATTTCCGAAACCGAGCTGGTGGCAGCATCCAAAGAAATCCATGAAAAACAGTCCAGAAAGGTGGTATTGACCTATGGCCTCTAGTCAGAGCCTCCTCAAAACGCCCCTGAAAGGGAGCCAACTCAAAAGCGACATTCACTCCGAATGGTGTCCCGGTTGCGGCGACTACGGTATCACCAACAGCATCCAACAGGCCATTGCCGCACTTGGACTGAAGCCGTGGGAAACCTTCCTGGTTTCCGGCGTCGGCTGCTCCGGTAAAGTACCGCACTACGTCCACGTTTACGGGATGCACACGTTGCATGGCCGGGCGTTGGCTTTTGCTCAAGGTGCGAAAATCGCCAACCCCAACCTAACTGTGATTGCCGCTGGCGGTGATGGCGACGGTTACGGGATTGGCGCCGGTCACTTTGTGCACGCTGGCCGTCGCAATGTAGACATGACCTATGTTGTGTTCAACAACGAAGTCTACGGTCTGACCAAAGGGCAAGCGTCTCCCACGCTGGCCCAGGGAGCGCAACCCAAATCCCTGGCGTTGCCGAACCCGACCACCGCGTTGAACCCCATTGCTCTGGCGCTGGCTTGCGGTTACACCTTCATCGCCCGCAGCTATGCGTTTGACGCAAAACACCTGAAGGAAACGCTGATGAAAGCGATCCAGCACAAAGGTGTGGCGTTGGTGGATGTTCTGCAACCGTGCCCGACCTATAACAACCTGCACACCAAAGACTACTTCGCTGAAATGGTTGAAGTGGAAGGCGCTAAGGTGCCGCGTGTGTACTATCTGGAAGATGACGGTTACGACGGTCGGGTGAAAGACCCCAACGACATCCATGAAGTGAACGCAAAACAAGCCGCTTGTTTCGAGCGCGCGCACCGCGTGGAAGAGCGGGTTGCTCTGGGCGTCTTCTATCAAATCGAGAAGCCCACGTTCCAGGATACGTTGAAGCGCAACATTCCGATGTTGAACGAATTCGCGCCAGTCGAGCTGCCCTACTACGATCCCAAAACAGGGCTCGCTACGACGGATATCAGCAAAGCCGCTGCGGATTACGTCATCTAATTCTCAAAAGCAAAATAAAAATCCCCTCTGTCAATTTTGGCGGAGGGGATTTTTATTGAGCAAACATATACTTCGGAGCGATTTGGGCGCTATAAAACCCGCTCCATGTAATAGGCATCCGGGTAAGGATTATCAATGTAGGCCGGGATTTCGTAAAAGCCCATCTTGGGATATAGCTTGCCGGCAGCTTCAAATCGACGCAGACAATCCAGCCGCATTAACCGGTAGCCTGCCGCTTTTGCGTCCGCCATGGCGCGCTCCATCAGCTTACGCCCCAGGGAACGGCCTTGCATGCTGGGCTTCACAAATAAACGCTTCAGCTCGCAGATATCCGGCTCTAATTGATGGAAGGCCACACAACCAACAGGTTGGTTATCCCAAAGAACCACATATAATGCGCCGCTGGGAGGCACGAACTTCCCAGGGAGGTTTTCAATTTCTCGATCAAAGCCCTGAAAGTCCAGCGGCAACCCGCGACTTTCCTGATACTCTCGAAAGAGCGCCTTTGCCGCATCCAGATAGTGAGGC
>DATNQC010000217.1:0-2515 GCA_036702885.1 Oculatellaceae cyanobacterium
GTCTTGAATCTGGAGGGGGATGTGGTGCTACATGTGGCTCCGACTGCCAACCGGGGTGACCTGATGTCGATGGTTGGCATTGCACGGGAAGTTTCGGCATTGTTTGACCGGACGCTCCATGTGCCCCAGTGGAATCACCCGGTGAATGCTCCGGAACGGACGGATTTGCATATTAATCTGAAGGATTCCGAAGTGTGCCGCTATTATGCGGGCGTCATGATGAAGAACCTGAAGATTGGTCCGTCTCCGGACTGGATGGTGCGTCGTTTGCAGGCGGCTGGCGTGCGCAGCATCAACAATGTGGTGGATATTACCAACTACGTGATGCTGGAGATGGGGCAGCCATTGCATGCGTTTGATCAGGTCAAGCTGAACACCAGCGGCGATATTGGCGTGCGTCGTGCGAGAGCTGGTGAAACCCTGATGACCTTGGATGGCGTAGACCGGAAGCTCACGGAAGAATCCGTGGTTATCACCATGAACGACAGACCGGTCGCCCTGGCCGGTGTGATGGGTGGCGCGGCAACAGAAATTGATGAGCGCTCTCAACAACTGTTTTTGGAGTCTGCCTGCTTCCCGGCTGCGGTGGTGCGCCGGAGTGCAAAGAGTGTTGGACTTCGGACGGAGGCTTCCGCCCGGTTTGAGCGGGGTGTGGATATTGAGCAATGTCGTAATGCCGCGCTGCGGGCTGTGGATTTGCTGAAGCAATATGCAGGTGCGGATTTTATCCGTCTGGTGGAATCCCCCATGCCGCAGATAGAGGCGCCCAAAATTACCTTGGAATTTGCCCGGATTGAGAAGGTGCTGGGTCTCTCCCTGGAGCCGGATGTGGTGGTTAAGATCCTAAAAAAGCTGGGCTTTTTGCTGCAGCCGACCAAAGTCACCACGAACCTGGTGGTGTCCGTGCCATCTTTCCGTCAGGCCGATGTGCAACGCGAGATTGACCTGATTGAGGAAGTGATCCGGATTTATGGTTACGATAAAGTCCCTTACACATTGCCGCAGAATACTATGCCGGTGATGCATTCCAGTCGGGCGGCGCTGGTTCGGATGTTAGATGCCTCATTGCGAGCTCAAGGCTTGCAGGAAGTCGTTACGACTTCGCTGATTGGCCGTTCTTTGCTGGAAAAAACCGGCTTTACAGTACAGGAGGAGCAACTGGTTTCCGTCCTCAACTCGCATTCGTCTGATCATACCCTGATGCGGCAAAGTCTGCTGCCCAGTCTCATTGAGGTGGCCTGCTTCAACCATGCGCAAGGGATTGAAGACATTTGGATCTATGAGTTGGGTCGGGCTTATTTTAAATTGGGCAAGGCCAACGTAAAGAATGCCGGTGTCTCGGAGCGTTTGCATGTGGCGGGCCTGCTGACAGGCTCTATGTTGTCCGGAGAATGGCAACGACGGGAAGTTGCGGATTTTTACATCGCAAAAGGCATTCTGGAAAATATGTTGAGCCAGTTGCGTCTGCCGCAGGACGTCGTGTTCCAGGCGAAAAACGACGTTTCTTATCTGCATCCGGGCAAGACAGCCGTGTTGACCCTGGGCGGTAAGGAATTCGGCTTGCTGGGTGAATTGCATCCGAATCTGGTGCAGCGGCTGAAGCTGCGCCAGGCGGTGTATGTTTTTGAAATGAACGCGGAAGTTCTGTACAAGGCGTATAAGCAGACGGATGCTGTGAAAACGGTTGCCCCGGTTTCGGCTTATCCGGCTGTGAAGCGGGATATGGCGTTCTTGGCGCCGGTGACGCTGAGTCACCAAAACGTGCTGGATGCGTTAAAAGCTCTCCAGGATCCGCTGGTGCGCGGTATTGAGCTGTTTGACGAATACCGCTCCGAACAGCTTGGGGCAGGCAAGCGTAGTCTGGCTTACCGACTGACCTTCCAGTCGGATGAAGGCACTCTGACCGATACGGAAGTAGACAGCCGCTTCAACCGGATCAAGGAAAGCCTGGCGCAGCAATTGGCGGTGGAATTTCGTTAAAACCCTAAATAATATGAATATTGTTGGCGCTGACGACGGTATGTTGCCGTAAGTCGTTGAGTGAACGCTCCAATAATGCCTCGTAATGAGGGCAATCGGTGGCGTCTGCAATGCCGACCAAGACCTGGATGTCCAAGGGGCCATCTGGGCCTTTAAGGTGGGCTTGCATAATGCGTTCGGTCAGTCGTTTGGCAAGCGCTCTTGCGCCCCGAATGGCTGTATGAGGGAGGAGCACCGCGAACTTGGACACGAACAGTTCCCCCACCAAATCTGAATCGCGGGCGCAATCCTTGATGATTCGGGCAATGTCCGCAAAAGCTGCTTGGATTGCAGCATTGGAAGGATCATATTGCAGGCCGTCAATTTGAATGGTCAGCAGACACAACGAGTCATTAGCCTGTTGCTGCCAATTGGAAAATGCAGCTTCTATTGCTTTCAGGAGATGGGATGTTGTAAAAACGCCTGTAGTTCGAGAGAGGACACCCAAGTCTTCCAAAATGTTGTCTTTTTGCTGGAGCAATTGTTCTTGCCGCCG
>DATNQC010000219.1:0-4609 GCA_036702885.1 Oculatellaceae cyanobacterium
GCGGAGACGGCGCGAGGATCAACGCTGTTGTACCGTTGTAAATCCTGCTGTGCTTTGGTTAGTTGGGCTTCCGCTTCCGCCAGGTTGTGTTCGGCGGATTCGGCTGCGGCTTTGGCTTCCTTAATGGCTTGTTCCGATTGGGCAACAACATTTGTGGCTGCCGAGAGTCCACCGCTGGCTTGGGTGACTTGCGCCTGGTACTGCGCCTGGCTTAAGGGAATATTGCTTTCAGCGGCTTGAGCCCGCGCCTTGGCCGTGGCGAGCGCCGCTTCCGCCTGAAGAACTTGCGCCTGATAGTCCCGATCATCCAGCTGTACCAGGAGCTGCCCGGCTTTTACCATCTGGTTTTCCAGTACGTGGACGGCCGTGACCGTTCCAGGGACACGCGGGCTGACAGGGTGCAAATGCCCGGCTACCATGGCGTCATCGGTTTTGATCCGCGTACTCATATGGCTCCACCACCAAGCGCCGAGACCTATCAGCGTAATGACGCCCAGGCTGATGAACAACGCCAATCGTCGGGTTTGAAATTTGGAAAGTGCGTTTGCCATATCCTACCTGCCTTTGCTTTAGAATCCGCCGCCGAGTGCTTTGTACAGGCTGACCAGATCGATGAGGGTATCTGTCTTTTTTTGCGTAACCTGCTGCTGGATGGTGAGTGCCTCCGCCTGGGCTTGAATAACATCCAGTTGAGGAACAAGCCCGGCATTGCCTTTGTTGTGGACCAGTTCCACCGCTTCTTCGTTCAGGCAAGCCAACTTTTCAGCATGGCTCAAGGCTTGATGATCTCTTTTAAGGGATGCCAGACTGTTTTCCACTTCCAGAAAACTGTTCAGAATGACTTTCCGGTACTGTTGGAGCTGTTGTTGGTGGCGGGAGCGCATCATTTTGTAACGGGCTTTCTGTTCACCCGCGTCAAAGATAATTTGAGCCAGGCCGCCGCCCACCGAAGCGAGCATGCTGTCCCAGTTCATCAGGTTGCTGAGTTTGAGCGACCCAAAGCCGAATTGGCCGGTGAGTCGGATATCCGGCAAGTAAGCCTTACGCGCAAGCGATACTTCGATGCGGGCGCGCTCCAATTCGGCCTCTTGCGCCAAAACATCCGGTCTGCGCTGAACCAGTTGCGCCGGCTCTCCTGCGGGAATTTCAGGTGGGAGCTTCAGTTCGGCCAGTGTTCCCCGTTCCAGGTGGCTTTCCGTTTGGGGTGGGCGACCCGTGAGCACGCACAATTGATGAATAAAAAGCGCCTGCTGCTTTAGGAGATCGCTAAGAAGCGCCTTGTTTTCTTCCAGATCTTGCTGGGTGGCGAGTAACACATCTTTGGCAATCAGTCCGTTTTTCCACTGGGATTCCCGAATTTCAACCAGATCTTCGTGCTTGTCGATGAGTTGTCGGGTGAGATGGATGAGTTCATCGGTGCGTAGCAGGTTCAGGTAGGCCGAGGCGACTTCGGATACGACTGAGAGCAGCACAGCCCGTTGCTGTTGGGTAATGGCTTCATGCTGTTTGCGGTTGGCCTTGGTTTGGCTGCGTTTTTTGCCCCACAGGTCCAGTTCGTAATTTGCCTGGAGCGGCACTGTAAACAGGTTAAAGGCAGAGCCTGGCTCAATGATGGTGGGGCTCATGAAGCTGTTTCCGCTACGGCTGGTATCAAAGTTGACCATATTTTCCGAGTTATGCTGCCGGGTGTAGTTGGGCCCCAGGGTGATTTGGGGAAATTCCCGTGCCAGCGACTGGCGGACCAAGGTCTGGGCTTCCGCGACGCGGAGCGAAGCCGTTTCAATATCCGGGTTGGCCTTCAACGCCTGATTGATGTAGCCAGTCAAATACCGATCGCCAAACTGGAGCCACCAATCCTTATCCGGAAAGCCAGGTGCAAATTGGAGCGTGTCGGTGGTATCGGGCTCCAGGGTTTCCTGCCAAACGGCTTCTCCACGGATGGGGGGCGGATCACCGGGAGGGATTTTTTTGGCGTAAACGGTTGTTCCGACTTGGATTGAGCCGGCTAGAAGGAACACGCCGGCAAGCTGTAGCAAGAATCCGGCGGAGCGACGTGTGATCATACAGATAATTTCCGAGGAGATTTGGCGTTGGCTAAACCAGTGAGCATCATACTGAGACAGGTTCCTGCGCCGCGCTCAACGGCTTCGCGCGGTAAGGTCATCGTGTGTAGCGGCATCCAGCCAATACAGCTTTGGGAGATCAGTGCAGCCAGTGCTTCATAGTCAGGCTGCTCCTGAATTTCGCCAGCAAGAGCGGCCTGGCGCAGCATATCGGCATAGAATGCGTCTCTGCGCTTAAAAAATTCACCCATTTCGTTCCGAATTCGATTGGAGCACTTTTCGATATTGCTGGGGTCAAACTGATGGGTGGCTTTGTCGTGAGCGGACAGGATGCAGAATAGAATGGCTTGTCGCAAGGCTTCCAGGCGTCCGGTTTTTGAAGTTTTGGCGGCCCGCTGCATTTCAGCAAGCGTCTGCTCCATAAAATCCTGTAGGTGTGCCATGAGGATATCTTCCTTCCCGCCTGGAAACTCCAGGTAGATTGTGGCGCGAGGGATGCCCGCTTCGCGTGAAATGTCCTCCATGGTGGTTTTCGCAAAGCCGTAGTGTGTGAACAGTCGGTCTGCGGCTTGGAGGATCTCGGCGCGGCGGTTGGTGATGAGTTTCTTTCTAGCCATATTTGAATTTTTGACAAAATGAATAAAAATGTCAACAATATTTGAGCCATTTACAATGAAAAGTCGAGGGACATTCCGGCTCAGCATCCATGCTTCTACATGGCCAGGCACATTGGTGCCGGTTTTTGTTTTGTGTATAAATACGGTTCTGCTAGGAGTGGATAAGCTCGCATGCCGATACAAGCTCCCCAACGGAACGTTACGGAAAACCCGTTCTTGCATGCTCTGGATAACAGGCCAAGTCGGCCTCCTTCGGTGGGCATGACAAGTCAAGGCGTGACGTTTCCTGCACCTCCTCCTAGAATACCTGCCAGACGGCGGACGCGCCCCATTAAGCGATGGGCTGCTCGCTCCACTGCGGCCTTGATTTGGGGATTGTTGTTTTTGCTGCTAGGCTGGCCGCTGGTGTCTCAATGGAAGCCGCAACAGTCCTCTACCAAGACGGAATCGCCTGAAAGAAAGCTGCCGGTTCAGGCGGCATATGTGTCATCCCGCTTTGGCCCCCGGTGGGGACGGATGCACCAGGGCATTGACTTTGCGGCGCAGACGGGGACGCCTATCCATGCCATGGCTTCTGGCACGGTCATTCATAGCGGTTGGGAAGCCGGTTATGGGAAAAGCATTGTGCTGGAACATGATTCTGGAATGCAGACGCGCTATGCGCATTGCTCCAAGCTCTTGGTTCGTAAGGGGGAGCGGGTCAATCAAGGTGATGAGATTGCCAAAGTGGGCTCAACGGGGCATTCAACGGGGCCGCATTTGCACTTTGAAGTCATTGTGGATGGCCAGCGCCGGAATCCAGTCTGGTACTATCCTCTGGAAGCTGGACCAAAACTCGCATCTAACCACTAGGAACCTGCTAACTTCCCTTTTTCACCCAGCGGAAGTCCTGGATGGCTGAAGGATTATCCAATTGTCCGAGCAGGCGGACCTGGAAGTAATTGAAATCCGAGGCGGGGCCGCCAAAGCCCGGAATAAAGCCAACGCCAGGTAGATAATCCAAAAGTCCGGGCTGGTTCGGGCCTAACATTCCCAACGCCGGAATAAAGCGAAGAATGCTGCCAAGGCTCAATTTGCCGAGTGGGCCAAGCTTTCCGCTGACATCTTGACGCATCCGCCCGTTGACCATCATGTCGGCGTCACCGGTTCCCATGTCTAGGCTCCCTTGGATGACCAAATCCAGGTTTTCGCCGTCGCTAATCAGGTTGTCCGTGTACAAAACACCATTTGCGATTAACAGATCGCCTGATAATTCGGCAAAGTAGTTGGTATCGTAAAATGCCAGCGAGCGGAACAGATTGTTCAGGTTAAAGCCCAAGATCCCACCGCGTAAAAGGTTGGCGGTGGCAAGCAGTGCTTCAACCCGGGCAATGGCGGGTAAGCGTCCGTTGGTGATTTTCATGTGGACTGTTCCGTTGGCGTTGTCCTGCATTTCTTCTTCATTAGCGCCAAAGGTGGTGAAGCGAACGGTTCCGCTTAAATCCCCGAATACCTGGTTGGTGACACCCAGCAAGGCGCGGGTTAACGCGTTGGCCTTGACGTTTTCCGCGTTCAGCTCCAGCGTCATGAAGTTGTTTTCGTTGGGGTTCATGGATAAATACCCTACAACCTTACCTCCTGCGGCTTCCAGACTGGTGTTGGTCAGTTCAAAGAAGCTGTTGGCATACACCGAGAGCTTGCTATTGAGGTTGGTCATGATGATGTTTTGCAGGATGGCCTCCTCAAAATGCAAATCGCCATCCCGGAACTGGATGGGAATGCGTGGATCGCCCTGCTGCCAGGGGCGGGCAAAGTTATGAACCAGGTGTTCAATAATGATGGGCGTGACGATGCTGTTACTGAACTGCTCCAGACTGTCCAGGTTCAAAAAGCTTCCCGTGATTTTGACATTATCCAGCGTGACGGGAAATTCCAGCAGAGAATCCGCCG
>DATNQC010000223.1:0-18047 GCA_036702885.1 Oculatellaceae cyanobacterium
GGTTTGACAATACCCACCACGGAATAGAAGGTGGTCGTTTTACCGGCGCCATTGGGGCCGAGTAAGCCTACAATCTCGCCTTGCTGGATGTCAAAGGAGATATCGTTGACGACCGGACGCTTATTGTACGATTTTTTAAGGTTTTGAACGGCTAGAGTCATGAAAGGGGTTCCGGGCTGACAATTAGTAGTCGGAGGGGTCATCCACCGGCAGGGATTTCAGGGGTTTACCGGAAACCTGCTTTTTGGCCGGCGCTTGGGAGGAAGGTTGCTCCGTGGGTCGGCTTTTAAAGCTGACCTTTACGTTGCCGACCGCATCAAAGTTCTTGGGATTGGTGGTGATGGTGATTTTATCGGCGGTAATCACCCGGTCGTTTTCCGTAATGGTGGGGCGGCCCGTCAGGAAGATCTTGTCCACATCGTTATTTTTCAATTTGAAAGTGGCTTTTGGTCCGACAGCCACGTAGTTTTCATACAGAATTTTGACGTTGCCGCTTGCAATCATCGTATCGGTAGCTTTGTCGTACTGCTGGTAATCAGATGTAATGACGATATGGGCTGGACCTTCTTTCCGTCCCTTAAGTTCCACTTGAGTTTTTACGTTATGTTCGGCAATCAGGTTACCAGAGTCCACCATGATGGTCACTTTTTCTCCGTGGATCTCGCTGGATTCCTTTTGAATGCGCACACCGCCAGAGAAGATGACGCGTTCCGCCTTCCCGTCCGGTTTCATCCGAACGTTTGCCAGGGCGCTAAAGGCTTTTGAGCCTTGGTAATCTACCTGGACGTTGCCGCTGGCGGCCATGACCTTATTTCGATTATCAAATTCCTGCACATCGGAGCGGATATGAAAGGGATCCGCGGCCACGGTCACGATGTTGGAATCCACGTTGCCTTTTGCGCCAAAGCGGTCATCGGCAATGTAAATGTTGATAACATCGCCCGTGATCCGATCTTCACCAACATTGGGTTTAATCCGCCGAAACATGGGGCGTTCAAAGAAACGCGCCACTTCGGGTTTGCCGGAAGCATCCATTTCCACTACCGCCCTGGGGCCGCTAATGTGGATATCCTGGTAATTCACCGTGACACGTCCGCTCAGGTAGGAGCGCTTTTCACCCACGCTGTAAGATTGCCGGTCTGCGGAAATGCGCAAAACGTTTGGATCCGGCGTAATGGCCGAACAGGCATGGTTTGCAAACAGGATGGATGAAAAACCGATTGCCGTACAAACGGCCAAGATGCCTTTGGGAATGGTTCTTTTGAATACAAGAGCTTGCAGTTTGGTGGAGTGGGGTGAAGGAAATTTCATCACGACGCTTGTACCATCCTATGATTAGGCAACAGGGGTCACGCGGACGGAAATCGGATTGGATTCGGCCGAATGAAAAGATGATGTCTCGGCACGCTGACTCCTGCCAATATGATAAGCCGACTCCCCTTGTGATACAATGACCGGCATGTTTCACAGTCTTTATAATCAATTGCCCGGTGCGACCGCCTCTTCTCCAGTGCTGGACCCCACGGCCGAATCCCTGTTGCTGGACTGGCCGGTTTCCTACCTGGATGGCTTTAAAGAGATCGATACGGAGCGTTGGCGTCTGGAACTGACGGGTTTGGTTGCTCGCCCGATGGAATTGAGCCTGAAGGATTTGATGAGCTTTACCAGAATCCAGCAAAACCGGCGGTTGGTGTTTGCGGATGGTTGGTCATTCCGTACGCAGTGGGAAGGTTTGGTGGTTTCGGAACTGCTTCACCGGGTTTCCCCAAAGCCGGAAGCGCAGTACCTGATTCAGACCAACGCCAGCGGTCATGTGGAGTGTATGCCGTTGAAAGACCTTTATGCACAGCGGGCGCTGTTTTGCCTGCGGGTTGCCGGTCGGCCGCTTCCCATGCAATACGGTGGACCACTCCGGTTGCTGGTTTTTGATCGGTATGCTCACAAAGGGTTGGGACAGATTGTGAAATTGGAGCTGAGCGAATTTCCCGTTCCGGGTCACTATGAAAGCAAGGGTTATCAGCCGGCGGCGGCGATTGAGCCGGGATCTTACTATGCGGCTGATTTGAAAATGATAAAAACGATTTCGACGCCTGGGGAAGTAACTGCTTGGTAAAAGGTGGAACGTAAGCCCATCATTGCCGTCATAGGGCATTGCCCCCGGAGGTGTAAAGTGTTAACTTTTTGTAATATTCGATTCGCCTCCAGAAACCGGTCGGTCCGGCAAGGTTTTATTAGATAATATAGGAACCTTCGCGGGCCAACCTGACAGGTCAGATGGAAAATCCGAACCAAGGTATGGATGATGACAGATAGCAAAAGCCTGGCAAGGCGGACTAAGGCTCTTTTAGGGTCTACGTTGGCCATTGGTTTTTTGCTGGGACCTCTTTGTGAGGCCGCGCCCAAGGAGAAAACTTGGCCCAAAAGGGATTTCTTGCCGCCCGTTGCAACGATTAACCCGCGTATCGACGAAAAACAAGCGGTTGGAGAGAATAAGGTTGATGATGGGGAGATTGAGGAAGTCGCTTTAAATGCGGTTGCAACGTCTGCAACTATTCGGTTAAAGCCCAAGGTAGAACGTTTGGCTGGTAGTATTGCCGCCCAGGCAGATTCTGAGCACATTAAAACCGTTATGGAAATCCAGAAGCGGGTTGATGAGGCGGACTTAGAATATTTGTGGCGTGCAACGGTAGAGAAAAACCCGGTCATTCGCTTTTCTCTCGAAAAATTAGCCACTCCAGTAGATTTGGAATCCAAGCACTCCAGCCAATTCCTGACCAAAACACTGAGCACCCTGATTTCCGGTGCATCCCTGGCTAGCACCTTTTTGCCGGGTGGTAGCAATGTTTACCAGAATATGGGTTCAATGGCCGTTGGAAACGCCTTGCAAAACATGGTCACTGGGCGAGTGAAACCGACCACGGGCAGCTTGTCTGCAACAGAACAGATCCAGTTGGCGGGCTTGATTGATGAGCTAAAAGCCAAGCTGATCCGTTCCTATCAGGATTACAAGCAGACGTTGGAGAGTCTGGCCCAGTGTCGCGCGACAACAGTCAAGAATAATGCGCTTTATTCCAAGGCATTGGCCAGCAAAAACGATGTGGCGATTATGACGACCGGGATTGCCTATTACCAATCCCTGATGAATGAAACGGCGCTGAAGCAGAAAGCCAAGCTCTACCGTCTGGAGTTGGAGCGTTTAGCTGGTCCGGAGTCTGTATCTAACCTGGAATTGGTGGCTCATATCAGTAACCCGACAGCACAGACAGCTGTTAATACGGGGCCTATGCCTATCAATAAACCGTTGGATGTTGATCAGGATGCTCTGCCCTATACGGTGCCGGATTTGATTGGCCCGCACCCCTTAATTGGCCCGGAACCTCAGTATAAAAAGTCGAACATTCCAAAAGAACTACCCGAGGTTATGGAAATCAAGCCAAGCCTCAAAAACCAGGATAACCGGCTGCCAAGTCCGCTGCCAAAGAATCCGACCATTCGTGTCCATCGTAAGGCATTGGCAGAACAGAAAGCCGCATTGCATGGTGAACTGAAGCCGATTGAGGTGCTCCACCCATGATTCGGTCAAAACAGATAGCCATCATGTCTCTGAGTATGGTCGCCTTACTGTCATGGTCCGTGTTTTCCTATGCCGAAGCGGCACAAAGCCCGCCGATTAGCTCAAAATCAGGCACAGCACCGGCTGAAGCAAAAAGTAAGAGTACAAAAACTTCAGTCGCAAAAAAGCTGGAACCCAAGCCGGTTTTGGATGAAGATGCGCAAAAGCTGATTGAATCCATGATCCAGAAGCTGCCACTTTCCACGCAGCTTGAATTGAACCAGCTCTCCGATTCGCTCCATTTGGAGGACCGGGCGGTTTTTAACGAGCTGCGTGATGATGAAGAGGACGCTATCTCGGATATCGGCATGCTGTGGCAAGCTGCCGTAGAGCGGAGTGGCACCATTCGTTATGCCATTGAAAAGCTCTCTCGCCGGGATGCGACCGGTAAACCCGTAGAAGGTGACAGCTTTACCAAACGGGCTTTGCAGAATCTGGTACACCTGGGCGGTGTGGCAGGGTCCATGTGGGCTGGCACCCCCGCCGGGCTGATTGGCTCCAATATGATTCAGGATATTATTAGCGGCAGTCCGCAGGATTCGGCGCTGAGTCGAGTGACGGATGCGGATATGGTGATTTTGGCAAAAGAAGTCGAAACGCTCCAGTCAGAGCTGATTCGGCTGTATTACCAATACCGCCATGCCAAGGAGCGGCTGGAACTGTCTATGGAAGCAAGCTCAACTGTTGGCAGGTATTATGATCGCCACATGGAGACACATAATCAAGATAGCAGCACTGCTTCGCTGCAGCCCTTGCTCCAGTCCCTCTATGATTCCATTCGGCAGGATACGCAAAGCGCTCAGCAGGCGTATAACAGCGCCAGAACGGCATTAGCTTTGATTGTTGGTCCGGAAGCCATTGCCGCTCTGGAGGAATCAAAGAACAAAACCAAGGCCAGTCGGGACTAACGGACAAAAAGATTTTTAAACTTAAAACACCCCTTCAACAAGAAAAGAAGGGGTGTTTTTTAGCTTAGCGAATTCTGAGTTTGTGCCTTATGCTTCGGCGGCTTCAGCTTTTGCTTTTTCTGCAGCCTTGCGGGACAAGCGCTCTTTTTTAGCAACTTGCAAAACAATCAACTGACCATTTTCATCGGCTTTATTGATGAGCCGTTGAGCCGTTTCAGAAGGCTGTGCACCTTTGCTAATCCAATCCAGAGCAGCTTTTTTATCCAGCTTCAACTCTTTGGAAATGGGGTTGTAGTAACCGAGTTCCATCAAAGGAGCGCCATCGCGACGATTCCGGACATCTGTAACCACAATCCGGTAGAACGGGCGGTGCTTCCGGCCTTGGCGCTTTAGGCGAATCTTAACCATAAGATGGACAATCTCCTTTGAACTTTGATGAATCAGTGAGGGACACACTTGTAATGTACCTTTGTAGCACAAAGGTTTTTCGGATTACAAGGCTCTCTTTTTTTCAGCAGCATGACCCCGCATGAAGACCAGGTTGCCGATTAATACATATGCCAAGAACAGAATGGCGATACTGTTCACCATCCAGGTGTGGTGAGCGCCGTCATTGAGGAACCCGACCGTCCAGGCTTTGCCCTGCTCGGCCGCAATGAGGCTGTAAATGGCGAGCAGCAGCATGTAAACGCCCAAAAAGCTGGGTGCCAGGCAGACAATGGCGATAGCCACCACAAATTCGAGGATCAACAACAAACCATAGCCAGCCCAAACAACGTCAGCGGAGCTGAAAGGGTTGCGCATCATGCCAGATAGCGTCAGTGGAATTGCATTCATGAGCAGGAACAATGCGCAAGGCACGATAATCGGCCAGTATTCGCGGAAGAACCAGTTAAACCGGCCTTCAGCATTGGTCACATTAAATGTCGGGTGATGAGTCTCGTGCTCAGTCGGGGGATGTTCAGCCATTTTTCAAGCTCCTTCCGCTAACTCTCGGCAATGATCCCGAAGCTGGCGATCAACAACAGCAACAGAAAGTACATCAAAAAGAACCAGACGTTCTTGATGAAAAGGGAAATATCCTTGCGGCCTTCCATTTCAAACATTGCGAACCCTTTCCAATCCTATTTGGTAGGCGCTTTGGCCGTTACTTTAACTTCGGGGGCAGGCATTTGGTCGCATTCTTTTACGAACTCCGAGACCATTTCCTGCAATTTGTCGTATTCAACTGCCGAAAGCCAGTAAGCCTGGATGCGCTTCTTGTCCACGTTGGGCTTGAGCTTCGGCATTCTCTCACCCAAGAGACGTTGACGACAGAAACGGTTCCCATCCCGGTAATGGCAATCACCCATACGGCATCCGAGTGCGAAAACGCCTGCGGCACCGTTTTTTAGGGCAGTTTCCAACATAACGGGCTGAATATGACCGCTACAAGGCACCGGAATGATTTTTACATCGGGATTATCGAGCATGTGGTTCTGCTCATCCAATTTGCCGGAAAAATCCACACTGCGCTCACAGACGATGCCGATGACTTTTGGTTTTCTCTTTGTCATGTCCAAATCCTTCCTGTCTATGAAGCTGCAAGCGATGCTTCGATTTCAGCTAACACGGAACGAGTCTCTCGGCGCGGGATTTCAATCGCCTTGAACGCGCAAGCACCGACACACAAGCCGCAGTTGGCGCAACGACCAGGATCAACAACTGCCAGACGCTTGAACCGGGTGCCGTCATTGCCGCGATCAACCATCGTAATCGCTTCATAGGGGCAATCATTATAGCAAAGTGAACAACCCGTGCAGTTTTCACGGACCACCTGCGCATACTGACCCCGCAGTGCTTTCTTCTGAATATAAGGGAGCCAGAGCAAAGCCACAGGAACTGCCAGAATCAACAATGCGACAATCGTTGGGTGAACGCCCTGGACGGCAAGATATTGCGGCCAGGCGAACAGTAAATCCAACTCCAGCACGGAGCTAATGCTGTTGGGACCCAGTAAGACAGGAGCAGTTTGACCTTTGGGGAAAATGTCCAGATCAACCGGGAAGGCTGCTGAAACAAGGAACAGGGCGCCTGTCAGCATCACCACCAGGGGCAGCGGCGGCTCGGAAACGGGTTTGGTAATCCGCAGGTAGTGGAGCCACAGCATGAACATCATGAACAGCGGAATAGCCAGGTGGAGAAACAAGAAGCGGGTCAGCGTGTAATCTGTGATGACCTTTCCTGCCATCACAAATTCAGCCAGACCGTTGCCAATGACCGGGAAGCCTTTGAGCAGGTTGACCGTCACTTTGGCCAGCGTCACGGCTTGTTGATCCCAGATCAGCAGGTAACCACTCAAACCGATGATAAACGTGAGCGCTAACAGCACAACACCCGTAATCCAGGGAACAATGCGATACTCCCGGTAGCGATCCGTAAACCAAACGCGCAGCATGTGCAGGATGACAAAGATCATCATGCCATCGCTGGCGTAACGGTGAACGGAACGATACAGGTTGCCAAACGGCAATTCAAAGGTGATATAACGGACCGATTCGTAGGCCGTCGCCAATGTTGGCTGGTAGTAAGCGAACAAAAGCAGGCCGGATAGGAACAGCGCCCAAATGAAGAAGTTGGGCAGCGCCCCGTGGTAATAAAACGGGTTATAGCGCTGGGAAAAAACGGTATTGAGCCCTCTTTCTATCCAGAGTGTCGCTCTTTGAAACGGTTCGGTGTACACGGGCGGCTCCTTTTTCGCTCGTTTAGATTTTATCGTTGCTCATTGATTATTTTTCATCGATGTGGGTTTCGATATCGTTATCGTGACCCAAGAGAATATAGGCAATGCTAACTGCAAGCAGCATGGCGCCGAAAGCAGTCGCGTACTGTTTCAGCCCAGGCAAGACGTTCTTTAAATAGTGTTGGTAGTTGAACGTATCACCCGGCACAACGCTTATTTCTGCATTCCACATGACAAACAAGCCTGTCATGGCGACCAAAGCAAGCGCAACAGCCAGCACGTCCTTGAAGCTCAGTTTCATTGAATCTCTCCCTTTAGCAGAAAGCGTTTTTTCATCAGCCATTCAAACAGCCGGACTGGTTTCTGTATTCGTTCACGGTTTTTTTCCTGTACGTAGCTGTCATATGCCAATACCATCACCAGCAGGCAGAGTAACAGCATCGTACCAACCCAAAGCAGGCCGTTGACCAGTGAAGGCACCAGCGTGAATGTCTTGAAGGTTTGAAACCAGAGCGACATCACGTAGGTTGCAGCGAGGAACAAGCCCCACCATTGCATTCTGCTTAAGGGTTTTCCAGAAGATCCGGAACGTTCGCTCATCATCAAGCAGAGGCTCCTTGAAGTTGCAGCGCTTCCCGTTCTTCACGGCGGCGGCGTTCCATCCAGAAAAGGAAGCCGGCCAGGAAAAGCTGGAACAGAGAGAAACCAACCCACAGCATGCTCCAGTAGAAGTTGGTGAAGCTGATGTCAACAGACACACCGTGGAAAGTGGATTCAATCCAGGCCGACAAGGTATGTCCGCCAAAAGCACCGTTCAATTTGGGGTTGGGGACTACCGCATGCCAGAAGATGAAGTAAAAGACACTGGTGATCAAGTTGAACAGCACCCAGACAGTCATTGGCAGGCGTTGCTTATACAAGCCCCAGTGCCAGAACTGACCGATGGCGACAAACAAGATCATATGGGCGAACCAGTATGGCGGATCGGTTTCGATGTTGGCCATGTTGGCGATAATCAGCATGGAAAACACCACAAACTCAATGGCCGCAAGAATCCCAATCATAGTGAAGATAGGCCGTTTTTTCCAATCGCGCTCAGGACCCCAGTCGAGGAATGTGAGCCCGATGGTTACAAACGGAATGCCAACCGTCCAGAGGGTTGCCCAGTAGGGATCCATATATTTCAACAACTGATACAAGGCCAGGAAGTACCAGTCGGACAGAATCGGAAGCGGCGTGACCTCAGGGTTGGAACGCGTACCAGATTCAGCCGGGAAGATAATGGCTGTAAACAGCAGCATACCCAGAATTAGGAACACAACCGGCTTTTTCAGGTTGATCCGATTCAAGCGATTTTTGTAGAAGTAGATTTCCGAAACGACCAGAAGAATCAACGACAACGCAAAATGCAAAGAGTAGAAACGCGTCATCGTGGCCTGCCCAATGGAGCTACCACCCATCAGGATTTGAGAGGTGTTGACACCTTGGTGGGTCAAGTTACCAATCAACTTGGTGGCAGCCACAATCAGGTTCGGGATGAGCCAGGAATTTTTGTAGTTGGCAAAATCCCAAGGCCATGCCCAATCTTTGGGGTTGCCGTCCAAATAAGTGGGGAAGGTGGCGAAAACCTTAGTTGCCCAGAATGCTCGCTGGTTCCAGATGAGCAGATAGCCTGTCAAACCAGAGTACATGGCGATAACCAGCAGCAGGATGGCCAGGATGAACGTCAGCTCCCCTTTGTTTTTGTATTCGGCTGTAAACCACATACGGTATACACGCAAAGTAGCTGCGATGATCATCGCGTCGCCACTATACTTATGCATCCCTCGCAAAATCGAACCCAAAGCACTGTGGGAAAGCAAATCGACCGAATCGTAGGCTTGCGCCGTTGTGGCTAAATAGAACGAGACCAGAATGACCCCGCTGATCAGCACAACGACCCAAGCCAGGTAGAACATGCCACCCAATTGGTACCAGGGCGATTCTTTTTGCAAATCAACCTTGGTTTCATCAAAGAGGTCAATCTTTTGGACCCGTTCCTGGATCCATTTCCAGGCTTCAGCAGGAAGGGCCTTGGGATTGAATGAATTCGGAAACGCCATTATGCAATCCCTCCAGCTTCCAACGAGGTAATGACCAGCTTATCGCCTTTGATTTCATAGTTAAACAACCGAGGCGGACGAGGAGCCGGACCACTCACCACTTTGCCAGGGATGTTTTTGCCATCAACCTCTTGCGTTTGCAGCGGGTCATATACGCTCAAGTGACAAGGGCAGGCAAACATCGGGTTTTTGGCCTCGGGGTAGTTGTAGGCGGCCGCTTCTGCTGGGTCTTCTAAAAAGTTAAACACGCAACCCATGTGAGGACAGATCCGGTTAACGATAATGAAATCCGGCTGACCATTTTTGTCTTTGGGAAGACGGACAACAAAGCCCGGAATCTTGCTTGCTTGAAAGTGCTTAAACGTGTACTCCTTGCTTTGTTGGCTAAACGTGAAGGGCATATAAGACCAGGGAGACGGGAAGTCCGAAAGGTTGAACACCACTTCATGTTCAGCTTGCGGCATATCCGGAGGGGAAAACAGGCCGGATTTCCCATCCCATTGAGTGATATTTCCCTTGAAGTCAATTTTGGTAGTTGCCAAGGGGCCAGAAGAAGGCCGTAGGTAACGGAACAGGGGCGACACAAACATGGCCAAGCCGCCCAATACAGGGATGCTGACAATCAGCTTTAAAAAATCGCGTCGGTTCATGATTTGCTTGTTGCTCCACTAATTGGCGTCGGTTTTCGGGATTTGACCGCCACGGGATTGGAAGGTCATGCCGCCGGTAATGGGATTTGTCGAGAAATTCACTTTCTCGCCTTTCTTGGGCGCGTATTCCTGCATGAGCTTGGTCCAAGGACGGTTTTGAGGAACCGGATCGCAAGACTGCAGGGCTTGCAAACCTGCTGGCGGCGTTTTCACTTCAGGCAGGTTTGGATCCAGATCATTATCATAAGCCAGACTACGAACGTGGCGCACCAGGTTCCAAATCAAGGAGTCGTCAAATACGTAGGTGACTTCGCCGGTTTCCTTATCCACGTTCACGTTGCCATACCAGGAGGGCATGCCAGAGGGATAAATGCCCTGGCAAATATAGCGGAACAACTGGGCATCCGTGCGGTTGTACATCCGATCATATTGACGGAAGTCTGCCGGAGGCGGCACAAAGTCGTGGTGAAGCGGTGCATCATGCAATTCGTGGTTTCCAGTTTTACCGGTATGCAACGGCCCGTCCGCACGACCTTTGGTGCCGTGGCAAACGGCGCAATTTCCACCAAAGATGTTAGCCACATCCGTCTTGGGATCGGGGGATTTAATATCGCCCGCACCAGCCAGATAGCGGGTATAGAAGATAACCGCCCAACGGTCATCACGATTCAGTGTGTCTTTGAATGCGGGGTGCTTCTTAGGCAGAAGTTGCCGGCGCTGTGGCGTCGGTAGCACGACTTCCGGAGCCTTGCCGGTGGTTAACATCAAGTAAGTATCAATCGGCGTGGTGTAGGCAATGTCCTCTTTTACTTTTTGCGTTTGCCAGAAAGAAACCGCATGGCACTTCATACAGTGTTGCTGGAAGAGTTGACGCCCATGCTTGAGAGAAGGCGGCTTGGAAGGGAAGGCAAAATCCTCTTCCGCCAAGCGGGCATCGGTATCAGCCTGGCTGACCAACGGAGACGATGTGTCTGAAATCTTGGCGGCTTGTTCTGTACAGCCTGACAGAAGCAAAGGGAGCGCGATGGCGGCGGTGAGGGCCAGTCCCTTTGCGCGAGAGAAAATCTGATGTTTTGACGAAAAATGCATTTGCGCTCAGCCTTATTTGATTAATACCCGAAAAATTGAATCCAGGAGATGGATGCCCAGGACACGATGAGGATAAAGAAGAGCCAGAGGAACCACGGAATTTTATGTTCCCCGACCTCAAACTCATCGTAAGGTTTAGGGAGTGCGGCGCCGTGAACATCAGTGGCGCTTGTCTTTTCTGTCTCAGCCGGTTTTGTTTCTTCCGCCATGGATTTCAGACTCCTTCAGGATTTTGTCCTTGACTATTCTTCTTCTTGCAACATACGAAACTTGGCTTCTTCCAGGTTTTCCAACATGCCATTCCGAGAAGCCAGCATCATGGCACCGAAGGCAATGACGAAGAATAGGCCGCAGACAATGAATGCTGCTATGTAACCGGGGCCAATGCCGCCCGATAGACAAGATGGACACATCATTAATGCACGGGCCTCCCGTTTCCGTAGATGTAGGGATAGTGGTGGTGCAGTTCGGACAACTTCTCGATTTCGTTATAGTTTTGCGCCATCTGATCAGGGTTATCCAACTGCGAAAAGTTGGTGACTTCCACTTGCGAGGAAGGTGTTGCACCATCGGTGGGAAGGGTTTTGAGGAAAGCAACGAGATAAGCCATTTGTTGCTCGCTCAAAGAACGTCCCCAGCGCGGCATACGAGTTCCGGCGACACCTTCTTTGACCCGCCAGTACCACAGGGAATCTTTGAAGGCTTTGTAGTAAGGACGGGTGAAGTTGGCGGGCTTCTTGTTCATCGAAGAACTGATGGGACCGTTACCGCGTCCAGTCACGCCGTGGCAGACCGCACAGTTTTGCATGTAGATGCCACGTCCGGAGTTGGCGATGGCGGAGTTGTCAACGTCCACGTTCTTCGCGATACGCGCCCATTCATCACGCATTTCCTGAGGTGCTTCCAACCAGGTGATGGGCTCTTTTTCCCAGCCATCTTTGTTAGGTGCTGCGCCGTGGCCGCCAGCAGCCGCTGTTTTACCCGGCTTGGCTTTGACGCCGCGACGTGCAGCCAGTTCACGTTCTCTACCCAAGGTTTGCAGGTAAGCAATGAGATCCCGCATTTCATCATCCTTGAGGTAGCTGAAGCTGGGCATTAAGGAGCCAGGCTTCACGGCGCGCGGTTGCACATGGTGCGCCCAGTGCCAAGCATCAGGGTACTTACCGCCGATGTTGGATAGATCAGGACCAGTCCGCTCTGTACCCAGCAAGTGGGGGGTTTGGTTTACGTAATCCCCGGCTTGCACCATTTCACCACCTTCGCGATCCTGATAGCGGACAAACTGGGTATGGCAGTAAACGCAGCCTTCACGCTTGTAGATTTCCCGGCCGCGTAGCTCTTGCGGGGTAAAGTGGACTACTGCAGCGGTTTCTTCCGGTTGGAAAGTGGTTGCCGGCAGAATGGCCGTGACAAAGATGATGGTCAAAAAGATCAGGGCCACAAAGAAAGCGGCGACAAGATAGTTGAGAATTCTGGATGACATATCGTTGTTCTTTCCTTCAGTCCTTGCTGCCGACTATACGTAAGTGATGCCTGTCGGGGACTCCGGCAGGGGTTCGGCCGCTTTGGAAAATACGGTTTTATAGATGTTCAGCATGAACAGAACTTGCCCTGCGATCAGCATGACTCCCGAGAAGGAACGGACCAAGAAATAGGGAACCATTTCAATCACCCATTGATCGTAAGGTAGGGTGAAGTGCCAGCCGGCAGCCTGAATCAGACCAGCGATTGTCAGGGAGAGCAACATAATGATCCAGCCGACAAAACTGAGCCAGAAGTGCCAAATGGCGAGCGCTCGGCTATAGATTTTACGGCCAGTGATTTTGGGAATGATGTAATAAGTTGCTGCAAAGACGATGAAGCTGAAAGTAGCCAGCAATGCCAGGTGAGCATGCCCCACAACCCAGTTGGAGAAGTGGAGGTACCAGTTGATACCCCGTGTAGCCTGGAAAGGCCCTTGAATACAGGTTAACAGGTAGGCCAGGCCGGAGGCCATTGCAAACCGCATGGGGATATGATCCGCCATGAGGTGCCACTTACCTTTCAACGTCATAAAGAAGTTGGTTAATACCGTTAATACCGGAATCAGCAAGAAAACGCTGGAAATAACGGCAATGGCTTTCAACCATTCAGGAACCGGAGACTGGAGAATGTGGTGTGTTCCGGTCGGTGCATAGAACATCCCGATGGTCCAGAAGCCGATCATGGAGAGGGTGTGGCTGTACAAAGGGTTGCCGGAGAATCGGGGCAGCAGGTAGTACAGAATGCCCACGCCACCCACGGTGAACCACATACCCAAAATATTGTGACCATAGAACCAGCCGGCAATGGCGTCATTCAAACCGGTAAATTGCACAAAAGACCGGTTACCGATGAGGTAGATAATCGGGAACCAGAACAATGCACCCATAAAGTACCAGAGGCTGACATACCATTTTTTCTCGGTGCCGGTGAAGATGGTCATATAAACGTTAATGCCAACCAACAACAAGGCACCCAATACCAGCCAGTCAAAGGGACCGTTTAACTCGGCGTATTCACGGCCTTCCGTATAGCCGTTCAGAATGGAAATCACACCAGCAATAATGGTGAGGTTCCAGAGGAAGTTGGTGATGTTGCCAAGACGTTCGCTCCACAAGCCTTTACGTCCAGCGAGAACCGGCACGATGTAGAACATACAAGCAACATAACCCATGGACAACCAGCCGATCAGGATGGTGTTGATATGGGCGGGCCGAACCCTTCCGAATGCCAGTTGCGGAATGCCGCTGATCAGGTCCGGTTGGCTCATCAGCAAGGCCGCAATCAGGCCGAACAACATACCGATAACTAAGTACACAATTGCGCACAGCAGGAAGTTCCGGCTTGCACTATAGGGCTCGTCGCTAAAAGTCGCGCGCCAAAACTGAGTAAGGGCTTGCATAAAATCGGTATCTCTCCAAGGATAAAAGGCTATGGGGACTTGTACAAGTGGATTGGCGGGATGGATATCTGGGCAATTGAACTCGTTCTCGGGCACTAATTTATATGGTTCCCGTCACTATCGGGGTAATGCCCCTGATCGAAGCCACGAATCCGTATATACTGATTACCGTTAATAATCCACTTCCTAGTATAGGGACGTGAAAAACATAGAAATATGCGAAAACGCAACCGGAGATTCTAAAATTTGAAAGAATGTTTCATGATCGGTGTGGAGAAGGGTTGTCGATAATGCGTTATTGAAACTTTTTTGTCGGCCTGGTCTGTTTTAAGCCGTCAAAATCTTCCGTGGGGGTGAGGCTGGTTGCTGCTTGCGACGTTCAGGAAAAGCCAAGTCCTCTATAATAGCAATATGGATCAATCAACTTTACTGGCAATTGAAGATTTAACCGTGGCTTTTCCAACTGAAGAAGGGCCGGCGTTTGCCATCAATCATCTTTCCCTGTCGCTTCGACGGGGTGAAGTTTTGGGTCTGGTGGGGGAATCCGGCTGCGGTAAGAGCATGACCAGCCTGGCCATTCTTCGTCTGATACCGGGCGCGGGCTATATTGCCAGTGGAAAAATCCTGTTCAAGGGGCGGGATCTGTTAACCATTTCCGAGGCAGAGATGCGGAAGGTTCGAGGCGCTCAAATTGCGCTGATTCCGCAAGACCCACTCACGTCCTTAAATCCGGTGTATACCATTGGCGATCAAATCATCGAGGTATTGGAGCTGCATCAGGGGTTGGGTAAGGATGCGGCACGCAAACGCACGATTGAATTGTTGGAACAGGTCCGTATTCCCAATGCGAAAGAGCGGATTAAGGATTATCCGCACCAGTTTTCCGGCGGTATGCGCCAACGGGTGATGATTGCAATGGCGTTAAGTTGCACACCGTCCCTGCTGATTGCGGATGAGCCAACCACGGCCTTGGATGTGACGGTTCAGGCGCAGATTCTGGAGTTGCTGCGCGAGATTGGCAAGGAGCACCAGATGTCGATCCTGCTCATTACCCATGATTTGGGCGTTGTTGCGGAAATGTGCGAGCGGGTGGCGGTGATGTACGCCGGGCGAACGGTGGAAAAAGCTGATGTTAAATCACTGTTTCAAAGCCCGAAGCACCCTTACACTTGGGGGCTTCTGAATTCCCTGCCAACCATGACCCGGGAGCGCCTGGAGCCGATTGAAGGCAGTCCGCCAATTTTGACGGAGATTCCGCCAGGTTGTCCATTTGCGCCTCGGTGTAGTAAAAAAATGCCCGTCTGCGAGGCGGTATTCCCGCTATCCAGCCAGGAAGGCGCTAGTCAGGAAGTGAGTTGTTATCTCTATGAGGGGAGCTATCACCCTGGGCAGAGTCGGGAGCAAACGCCGCCGGTAATAACTGGTCCATCGTAAGCCAACGGATCGCCCCATTGGCTTGGTCATGGAAAAAGACGGGGGTTTCACTGCCCAAAAATTCTGCAAGCACCTGACGGCAAGCGCCACAGGGAGTGACAGAACCATTGGGCGTTTTTTCCGCCCAAACGGCCACCGCTTGAAAACGCTGAACCCCGTCTGAAATGGCTTTGAAAACGGCAACCCGTTCCGCACAGATGGTGAGGCCGTAACTGGCATTTTCTACATTCGCGCCTGTATAAATGTGGCCTTTATCGGTGAGAATTGCCGCCCCGACGGGAAAGTGGCTGTAAGGCGCATAAGCATGCTTGGCCGCAAGACGCGCGGATTCTAAAAGCTTTTTGGCTTGTTGCAGATCGGGAGCGCTGGCCATTGCTGTACCCCGCTTTTATTAACGCTGTGCTGCCAGTTTGCTTTGCAGGAACCGAATGGCGCGATCCAGTTGAGGATCCCGCTGCGCCAGAAAATCGGCTTCTGTATAAGGAACGGTGATATCGGGCGTAATTCCTTTTTTATTGATATCGGTCCCGTTCGGGGTCAGGTATTTGGAAATGGTGATATTCAGCCCCGTGCCGTCAGATAACGTGTTGATTTTCTGAACCAGACCTTTTCCGAACGATTGCGTTCCAATCAGCGTTGCACGACGGTTATCCTTGAGTGCGCCGCTCAGGATTTCACTGGCGCTGGCACTACCGCCGTCAATCAAAATGACCAACGGCACCTGGGTGACCACGCCTGGTTTCGCCACATATCGACGCTGCTCATGCTCGCGGTTCACAATGGAGACAATATCTCCACGATCCAGGAACATATCGGCGATTTCCACCGCATTGGTGAACAGACCGCCATAGTTTCCGCGTAAATCCAGGATCAATGCCTGTTTGTCTATCATCTGGCGATTGACGTCTCGCATTTCATTTAGCATATTCTCGCTGATGAAGCTGCTGAGCCGGATGTATCCAATTCGCTTATCGCTGAGCGGTTTAGTAAAAACAGATTTCAGCTTAATCTCATCGCGTTGGATGCGTTTCTCAAATTCCTGGTTGCCGCGTTTGACGGTGAGTGTGACGTAGGTGCCTTTTTCCCCTCGAATCCGATCGGCTGCATCCTCAACGCTTAGTCCCGCGGTTTCCAGTCCGTCAATGCGGATAATCTGATCTTTGGGCATCAAGCCTGCCCTTTCGGCAGGCGTGCCGTCAATGGTTGCCATGACGACCAGCTTGTTATCCCGCATTGAGATTTGGACACCGACGCCATACAGCTTGGAGTCAATGCTCATGGTTTGCTCTTTCATATCCCGGGGGAGGAGGAAGCGGGTGTATTCGTCGTTAAGGCTTGCAATCATGGTGCCAATGGCAACATAGGCATCCTCAGCGTCTTGGAGGCGACCCTTAAAATGATGTCGCCACTGGTTCCAATCCTGTCCGTTAAAGGAAGGATCTACATACTCGTCCCGAACCATGTTCCAGGCTTCATCATAGAGCGCTTCCGCAACCTGTTGGGAACGGTTGGCCAGTGAAGGCTGGGAATTTCCATTGGAGGGATCGAGGCCCAGCCATGAACACCCGGCCAGCAAGGAAAGCGCCAAGCTGCAAAAAACCGGGGCCCAGGTGCGCAAATTCAAAGGAAAAACCCGGGACCTTTTATCTTTCATGAGAGCTTCAATGAGGTTCTTCGTTCGTTAACGCATCAAGTCATCCGCCCCAGGCATTTTGCTGCCGGAGGTGTTGGAGAGGATGAACAGGTCAATGATCTCGGACAACTCATTGGCTTTGCCCTGGTAGTACTTGATATCCGTTTCCAGCTTGCGGATGACGGTCTTGTACTCTTCAATCTTTTTAATGTTGGCGCGAACGGCATCCAGCATTTCAGACTGGGCGGATTGTGCCTCCGAGAGGACATCTTCCATAGAAATACCCATGGCTTCCATCGTCAGCCGGATAATTTGAGCGCCAGTTTGCTTGGTTACACCTTCCGGTAGTTCGTTGACCAAACGAATTAGGGTCTTCACGTTACCGCTGAATTCAGTGTCCACTTCCTGGACCGGTAAATCTTGTGCAAACGGTGGCTGCGCCATCAGTTGGGAGGGCCTTTCATACGGCGTCTCCGGAGCCAGAGATGACAAAGGCACCTCTTCATCCCCAAAGGACATGGGTGCTTTGGATAGATCTTTGTAACCAGACAGGTCAGCCATACTTCCTCCCGAGATAACGCTTTCCAATTTAACACTTTCTGACTGCAGTGAAGCGGAGGATTTCGCCGGCGGTGGGGCCTCGGATGGTTGCGCCGGGGAATTCGGTACCACACTTCTCAACGATAGTTTATCATTAAAATCCAATTTTAACCTGCTTTTGGCTCGCCAGCCGCTTGCTTCCTGGGAGGCATCAGCCTGTAGGGCTGCGCGGAGGGATGACTGGCTTGTTGATGCAGGCGTCTCCTCGGTGACAGATTCTCCAAGGCGATTAACCGAAATAAATGTCGGGCTGCCCAAATTCCCGCTCTTCAGCGTTTCTTCTTGCAGCGCTTCTAGGAGCTTCCGCCTCAGGTGAGCTGCCGGTTCCTCGGAGATTTGCAAATCGCTCATAATTTTATTATCCGTCTCATCC